>JAEORM010000209.1 GCA_016840905.1 Candidatus Gerdarchaeota archaeon
TAAGGAACGATTCACTACATGAACGTAAAACTAGAGATTTAAGTAAAGTAATAGCCACATGGATTGAAAGGGATCATCTTTTAACAGGACCGGGAGATGCTCTTGTTCTTATCTTAAATTCTAAAGGTTGTAGTTGGGGTTTAGGTAAAGAAGGGGGCTGCAGTATGTGTGGGTATTCCAACGAAACCTCCGAAGGGATAACATCAGCACATCTAATAGCTCAAGTAAAAACTGCTTTAGAAGAATTTAGTAACAAAGATTTCCAAGCAATTAAAATTTTCAATTCAGGTAGTTTTTTAGATGAAAATGAAATCCCAGCTGAAGCTCAGGTATCCATTATTGAAATGATAAGTACTTTACCTGAGGTAAGGGAAATTATAATTGAATCAAGACCAGAATTTGTCACTAATTTAGCATTAGAGAGATTTACTAAAATACTAAAGAATAAAATACAACTTGAAATTGGCATTGGATTGGAATCTAGTAATGACGAAATAAGAATTAATAATGTCAATAAAGGCTTCTTATTTTCTGCTTATCAAAAAGCTGTTTCTATTGCTGTCAAACATAATATGCGTGTTAAAACTTATCTGCTTTTGAAACCATTATTACTAACCGAGAGGGAAGCGATTGGTGATACAATCCAATCCGCACTAGATGCAATAAAAGCAGGATCAAGATCAATTTCTATTAATCCTGTTAATGTACAAACAGGGACTCTCGTCTATCAATTTTGGCACGATGGATTGTATCGTTCACCTTGGTTTTGGAGTTTAAAAG
The DNA here is from genome assembly GCA_016840905.1 of Candidatus Gerdarchaeota archaeon. Next base: position 781 of record JAEORM010000209.1, read on the forward strand.
AAGTTATTCAAACCTTGTGGAAGAAAATAGCGGAAGAAAATCTCACAGATAAGATTGATAGAATTGTAAGTGATCCATCTGGAGCGGGAACTCAAAGAGGTATTCATAATTGCCGACAATGCAACAACCAATTCATAAAAAACATAAAAGAGTATTCAATTTATCAGAATCCAGCAATACTGGATGCAATAAATTGTTCTTGTCATAGTGTATGGGAAGAGTTACTTGATCAAGAACAATCAACTCGTGATTTTACAATTCATAAGACAGAACAAGCGATGAACTTACTCAAATAATAAGAAAAAAGGTTTGATTAAAATAACCTTTTTTAGTAGGTAAAAATCACAAATAACAAGAAAACAATCTTTCAATAAAAGAATAATAGAGCTGGTGGATTAAAATTAAGATAGTAGTAAATGATTTCTCACAAAAGGAATGTTATGATGGTAGCCAAATAAAACCGCTCTGGGCATTACAAAAATTGAATGTGTTAGGTGATTCAATAATCGTTTTTCGTGGGAGTATGAAAATAGCTCAAACAGAAATGATTGATGTGAGAGACATCGTACGGGAAAAAAATCTGGCTGAAATATTGATTTCAGGAGATGACTGTATACATTTTATTATTGAGATGTTTGATGATCAACCAGCAAATTTGAAAATAGCTTATCATCGTTTACATTTACTAGCTTTCATTGTTCAAAGAAAAATAGAGCAATTATTAGCAATAACACTTGAAAAAAATGGAACAGACCTCTATTTTCAAGGAAAGAAATTAAATGTAGCAATTGCAACAAGCTCAAATAATTCTTGTAAGATACACTTTGGAATAAATATCGTTTCAAAAGGTGTACCAAAATACGTTGCTGCTGTTGGATTACATGATATTTCACCAAAAATCGATTTAGAGAAATTAGCTCGAAGTATTGCTGAAGAATTCGTGAATGAAGTTCAAGCAATCAGTGATGATGTCACAAAATCAAAAACCTCTTAGGAGTAATAACATATGCCTTATGAAATTGACTTTGAAGACCCTCGAATAGGATTTGCTTCTGCACATTTTATTATTGGCCATGATAAGTGTGGACGATTACATGGTCATAATTATTTTATCCGAGTAAATCTTAAAGGTGAATTGAATAAAGAACATATGGTATTAGATTATGGTGTTCTTAAAGAGGAACTACGTAAAATAACTAAACCTTTAGACCACCGAGTGCTTATTCCTTCTCAAGCAGAGGGACTTTTAATAGAAGAAAAGGATGATTCAGTAGAAATTCACACTTGTGATAAAAGGTATCTCCTACCAAAAGAGGATGTAGTATTTTTACCTTTACCAGCTACAACTTCAGAAGAATTAGCCAAATATTTTCATAATGAACTTAGTAAACTCTGGCCAAAACTTATAATCACAGTTAATATAGAGGAAGCACCAGGAGCAAGTGCAACCTTTACTACTAAGTAGAATCGTTAAACGAAGGTAACTGTTATAATTCATAATTAGCTTCTTATACCTATACAGAAGCATTACTGGAGGTAGTAATGTGACTACCGATCATACTGATGAAAGCTTTTACTTGGAATATAAACCAAAATATCGAATTTTCCATGAATTAATGCCTAATCGTATTAGGAATGTTCTCTTAGTATCAAGTATTTATGATAGTTTTATGTTGGAAGAAGATGGGCGTTTATCTGATCAAATATATGAAGAATTTCAGAACCTAAATTTGCGTACCCTTCCACGAATTACAAGAGTTTCATCAGCAAAAGATGCTTTAGAATATCTTAACACAAGTTCTTATGATTTGGTTATAACAATGCGCCGTTTAGGAGAAATGGATGCTTTTACGTTTGGTAAAAAAGTAAAAGAAATACAAAATATCCCTGTTATCCTCCTTTTAAACAGTGTCGTTGAAATTGATTATCTACGAGAAAAGAAAAAAAGAGAAGGAATAGATAGGATTTTTGTTTGGAATGGCGACTCCAAAGTTTTTGTAGCAATCATAAAACATCTTGAAGATAAAATGAATGTAGATTTCGATACACAAAATGGTCAAGTAAGGATTTTTATTTTAATTGAAGACTCCATTCGTTTTTATTCATTAATTCTTCCTGAGCTCTATGGTGAATTAATGAGGCAAACACATAGACTCATAACAGAAGGAACAAACGACTATCAAGATTTACTCAAAATGAGAATTCGCCCTAAAATACTTCTAGCAACGAATTATGAAGAAGCTTTTGAATATTATAAGAAATATAAAAATTACATAATGGGTGTTATAACTGATGTAGAATTTCCAAGAAACGGGAAATTAGACAAATCTGCAGGATTTTCATTCATTAAAATGTTAAATAAATCTCAACAAAATCTTCCAGTAGTTCTTCAATCTACAAGTAAAGATTATTGTGAAGAAGCTACTGAATTGGGTTGTACTTTTATCTACAAAAGGTCCCATGGAATGCTTTGGGATTTACGCAAATGGTTGCTTGAAAGTGTTGGTTTTGGTGATTTTATTTTCAAGCTTCCAGGTGGGGAAGTTGTTGGTATTGCACGTGACATTATTAGTTTTTACAAAGAAATTGGTAAAGTACCTATTGAATCACTAATCTATCATGGAAAAAATGATCACTTTTCTAATTGGTTAAGTGCTCGAGGAGAGTTTGAAATAGCTCAAAAATTGAAGCCTAGAAAGGTATCTGAATTTAATCATGAGGAACTGCGCAATTTCTTATTGAAAACAATTAATGAAGTGGTATTAGAAAAAACTAGAGGAATAATTAGTGATTTTAACCGTGATAATTATCATTCTGAAATACTTTTCTTACGATTGCGTCCTGGTTCTTTAGGTGGAAAGGGAAGAGGTTTAGCTTTTCTAATGTTTTTACTAAATTCATTTCTTATTCAAGATGAATTCAAGAATGTTGATATTGAGATTCCCAAAACAATAGTTATTGGCACAGCTGAATTTGATAGTTTTATGGAAGTAAACAATCTTTACGATTTAGCTTTTTCGGGATTTAGTGATGATGAAATTCGCGAGAGATTTGTTAAGGCTAAATTATCAAAGAGTTTGATAAATGATTTGGAGTTCATTTTAAAAGGTTTCAAAAATCCTCTTGCTGTTAGATCATCAAGCCTACTTGAAGATTCTGCCTATCAACCATTTGCAGGAATATTCAGCACTTATATGATTCCAAACAATAGTAAAAGTATCAAAGAAAATTTAGATCAATTATGTACTGCAATAAAATTAGTTTTTGCTTCACCTTTTCTAGAAGTGGCACGTTCCTATGCTGAAACAATTGGTCAAACTGTTGAAGAATCTAAAATGGCTGTTGTAATCCAAGAAGTTATTGGAAAGGAACACAATAAACGTTATTATCCTGATTTTTCAGGTACCGCTGCTTCATACAATTATTATCCTTTTGGTGAATATATGGTTCCCGAGGACCGAATCGCCCATTTAGCATTAGGTTTAGGAAGAATCATTGTAGATGGTGGTGCTTCTGTTCGTTTTTGTCCCAAGTATCCTAAAATAAATTTCCATGCTACTCCAGATAAATTATTAGACTCCAGTCAGAAGGACTTTTATGCGATTGATTTGTCGAAAAAAGTTTTTGATGTTTTAATAGACGATCCTTTTGTTCAAAAATACAGCTTAGATATAGCAATTGAGGATAAAACATTATTCCAAGTTGCTGATACTTATGACTTTACAAATAATTCACTCCAAATAGGTTATCATGGTAATGGTTCACCTGTTATCACCTTCAATAAACAATTGAAATTAGAAACTATGCCTGTTGCAAATCTTGTATCCAAAATTCTTTCAGTTGGAGAAAAAGCTATGGGATGTTCAATTGAAATTGAGTTTGCTGGTAATTTTGGTGCTTCTTCTAAAGAAAATGATAAGTTTTACATCCTACAAATTAGACCATTTTTACAGCAAGAATCTATGCTTTTGGAAGAAAATCTAGAAAAATATGATGTTAAACAATTATTAGCTTATTCAACTCAAGTTTCAGGGAATCTTTTAAGGAAAGATATTTGCGATATCGTTTATATTAAACCAGAAATTTTTGATAAAACAAAAACTCTCGAAATGGTTAAGGAAGTTAATGAAATTAATAAAAAACTTATAGCTGAAAATCGGAATTATTTATTGATTGGTTTTGGCCGTTGGGGATCATCTGATAGATTTTTAGGGATACCCGCAAATTGGAATAATATAAGTAATGCAAAAACAATCATTGAAGCGGGTCTTGAAGATTTTCAAATAGATTTTTCACAAGGAAGCCATTTCTTCCATAATATTGTAACTTCTAATATCGGGTATTTGTATATCAAACATAAATTTGAGAATCATTTTATTGATTGGGGGTGGTTGAAAGAGCAACCTCTTATAACAGAATTTGAATATGTTAGACATATAAGAACAAATAAACCGATAATTATTAGAATTGATGCTAAAAATAGAGAAGGTATGATAATTAAACCAAATGAAAAATAGCTGTTTTGACATCAAAACAAAGGAGTTAAGAAAAATGCATTTAATACCATTAAGCACACCAATCATATCAACTAATGATAATTTACATGAAGTAATTTTGAAAGCATTGGAGAAAGCTAAAATAAAATTACAAGATGGAGATGTTCTTACTATCTCTTCAAAAATTGTTAGTGTAACTTTAGGATTACTTGTCAATAAAGATGAAATCACTGTTTCTGAGGAAGCTAAAAAATACGCCGAAATCACCAAATTAGCACCAGAATTTATGGAAGTATCCATTAGAGAGTCAGATGAAGTGTTAGGTGCTTGTTATGGTGCGTTGTTGACAAGAAAAGATGGTAATGTCATGCCAAATGCTGGTGCTGATCAAAGCAATGCTCCTTTAGGTTCTATAATTATTCTTCCACCAAATCCATCTAAAATTGCTCGAGATATTCAACATATGCTACAAGAGAAGTTTAATTGTAGAGTTGGTGTAATCATTGGCGATAGTCGAGTTCAGCCATTAAGACGTGGAACCAGTGGTCTTGCATTAGGTGTTGCAGGTATTGTACCAGTAATTGATGATCGTGGAAGAAAAGACTTGTTTGGACGAGAAATGAAAATGACTCGAAGAGCGATTGCTGATAACCTTATGTGCGCAGCTGAAATCCTATCCTGTGAAGTTGATGAAAAAGTTCCTTTTGTTCTTATAAGAGATGCTCCAATTATTCTTACTGAAGAAGATCTTACAGATACAATGTCAATACCTGCAGAGGAATGTATGTATTTCAGCACTTTTATGAAGAAAGATAAGAAGCACTGATTACTTATTTCGATTAGTTAGCTAGGTGAAAGTAGTGAATGTGATTGAAGATGTGATTCGTAGACTAAACGAACATTATGGTATTAAAAAATGGGAAAGGTGGAGAGAACCTGTAGGTGAATTAATTCGAACAATACTTTCACAGAACACTACTGATACAAATAGCTTACGTGCATATGCAAATTTAACTTCAAGGTTCAAAAATTGGGAGGAAGTATTACATGCAGAAGATTCTGAAATAATAGACGAAATTCGTTTGGGGGGATTGGCTAATACTAAAGCAAAGAAAATTAAAAAAAGTCTTGCTGAAATAAAAAATAGAGAAGGAAAAATTGATCTTGAATTTCTCTCATCACTTTCAATCTCAGAAGCTGAAACCTATCTTACCTCCTTATATGGTGTAGGACCAAAAACTGCTGCTTGTGTAATGATTTTTTCATTTAATATGCCAATAATGCCTGTAGATACACACATTCATCGGTTAAGTAACCGCATCGGTATTGTTTCAACAAAAACCCGAGAAGAAACACAAGAACAAATGAAGGGACTAATTCCCAAGAAAGATATCTATAGTTTTCATATTAATTTAATAGAACATGGACGAAAAGTATGCAAAGCAGCTAAACCACTTTGTGAAAATTGCTTTCTAACAGATTTATGTTCCTATTATAAGCAAAATGTGATTTAGAACATAACTTTAATTTTCAAGTAAAGCAAACCTAATTAAGAAAGAATTTCTTTAACAATATACCATTATATAACCAGTTTAGGGTGAATTCATTGTTAATAAAACCAGAATTATTCACTATTAATGAAACCACTGCTCAAACAGTGCTAAATTGGTTATTACCTGCATTAGGTGTTGTTGCTGGCATTTTTATCATCTGGTTTGTATGGCGTTATTTACGACATAGCAATGAAGTTGGTCGTTCATCTGAATTTAATGAAAGAACTTTCAAGAAATTAATTGGTGATGAAGTTGAACAGGAACATCATCCAGTTTGCGAAAAATGTAAGATGCTTATGAGAGTGGAAATTCGCTATAAAGATTTCATGAAAGATCAAGGTGATTTCCTAATTCA
>JAEORM010000210.1 GCA_016840905.1 Candidatus Gerdarchaeota archaeon
AAGCTAATGTTATTTAATAATAATAGTTTTGTAATTAAAAAAATTTAACTAAAAAAACCAACATTATTATTAATAATTAATGAATATAGAACAAGAGTGAATTAAAATGTCTTTAACAACAAAATCTCTAATTGAAGTGGTAATGGTTCCACCTGCAATGGTTGATGAAAATGATAACGTAGCGGTAATTGCAAAAGTTCTCTTACAATCAAACAAAGGTTGTGTTTTTGTAACCAGCGTGGGTGAAGTTGTTGGTATTATTACTGAACGGGATGTTTTACGTTTAATTTTAAAGGAAGGGGGAATACTTTCTCCTGATACCGAAGCAAAGGATTTCATGGTAAAACCAGTAATAACAATATCCAAAACAGCAACTATCTCTCAAGCAGATGACCTTATGGAGCAAACTGGGGTAAATCGTTTAGCTGTTGTTGAAAAAGAGGATTCATTGATAGTTGTTGGTTTAATTGATACAGAGATGATACGTGCTTCAGTTAAAATTGAGCTTCTAAAAACATTAAAGAAAAGACAAAAATACCTTCAAAGTCAATGATTTTTGAGTTATTTTTTCTTTTTATTTTCTTCTTTCTTAAGATATCTTCGTAAGAAATAGGTGCATTTGTCTGTGAATTGACAATAATTGCAAATCCATCGTTGTTGACTTTCACTTGGATTTCTGTCTTTTAACCAATAACCTAGTGCCCAATCCATATCAACTTCAAAACTTTCTTCATGATATAATGTTCGATCAGAATGGACAACAGATTGATCTTCTTGGTGTAAATAAATGGCTTCAAGATTGTGAGATAATTTTGGCAAAGTAACATACATACTAAAAGATTTTTCTAGTAATTGATAGGGGGAATATTCATTCAATAATTCTTTCAAATCATCAGACAATTGAGCTAATAATTCCTCTGATGGAGTAATGTTTTCAGACATTTGAAAATATTCTTTGAATTTCTCGATGGTAAATTTACCATAGATTAATTCATTTAAAAGATACCAATAAATTTGCAATTGAATACGATTACGTCTCTTCTGTTCATAAGAAGGAGCCTTCTTTGATTTTCTTGTCTTATAATCTGTTATCAATAATTGTTTTGTATCATCAGTAGTTTCAATTGTTAATTGATCAATAATTCCTAAAACAGGTAGATTGTTTAATTCACCTATAACTGGCAATTCTCGAGTTATACCTTTTGATTCTAATGTTTTCAATTTGGTATAAATTTGAAGAATATATGCGATAATATTATCTTCGAGTGTAGTAGTAACAACCTCTATGACTGGACCAAGTTCTTCCTCCAAAGAACGATGAATTTTATTACCCGTTATCATAACTTCAGTTGGTTCTAATCCAAGATGCAAACGAAGGTGAAGCTGCATTTCACACCAAAACTGATCAGCTATTTTAGTTGGTGAAAGGTTTTTCACATCAGGAGCTTTTTCACTTATTTGAACAGGTAAATCCTCTTCTTCATCTTCATAATAAGGAGGTTCTTTTGTCATAATGACCTTATCATTTCCTTTACTATTTTTAATATTTGTTATCTTAAGTAAACTAAAGGTGTTTTTATTTTCCAATGAATAAAATATTTTGAGAATACAATGGATTTGCAAACACCTTACTTAGTTTTAAGAACAAATTTTGATTTCTTGGATAATTTATTGGATTTGCCAAATAATCTAGGTCGGATAATGAGTAATGCTCTAGCTATACTTATTATTTTTTGTTTTCTCTTAGGCGTTATTTTTGCTATAATTGGTGCTATTAAGTGGATTACTGGAAGAGATGAAAGAGGTGGTAAGAAAGCTATTGTTAGGGGGATAGTATTGATAATTTTATCATTGGTTGGCGGTAGTATAGGAATATCTGTGGTAACTTTTTCCTAAGAATTTCTTTATTCCTAGTATAACATTAATATTTAACAAAGCAATTCTATATCTATATATTCAACCAAATTTAGGAGATTTTTTATGGTTCAATTAAAATTACCAAGAAAGTGGTTTATATCAATTGTTGGAGTTGCTGATTGGCGGGAAAAAGCTCGAACATTTCCATACCAAGAATTTATTGAATTGCAACAAATTATTGATGATTTTCTTTCAAAAATATATAGAGCCTTTAAAAAAAGGGGTGCATTAGTAGGCAGTCTCCTTTGGTCGCAAGAAAATCTTGCTCCTATGTTTTTGATCGAAGCAACTAAAATGAATGAGAATTTTCTGAAGGAACAAAGAGCAACTATTAATAATATAGGTGAAAAAATATTTGTTAATTTATCTACTGAAGAAAGGAATTCCTCTTTAGGCAAAAACCTCAACGAGATACAGTTGGAAGGGCGGATTTTAGTTCTTGAAGGTACCATTCCTGATGGTGAATTATATCCTGATGAACAACAAATAGCTAAAGTTTTTAGTGATGCATTAAATGCTGAATTTATCACCATAAAACGAGCTGAGCATGATTTTGAAGGAAGAAAGAACTGGCTAAGTACTTTAGATAGTTTAGTTTCTCGAGAGTTTTCTGTTGATGTAGGACCTATTAAGAAACTTAGAGAAGCTAAAGCGATAGAAGGTAAAAGATTTTATGATAAAAAAGCACCAGGTGATTTTGAAAAAATTGTACGTATCCTTTCTGAAGCCGTGCCATATAGAGCAAGTTTGCTAGAAATTGAAAAACCATCATATTCTTCCATAGATACTCGAGAAACATTAGGTCATATTATTATTCAATATTTATCTACAGAAGGAGATTTTCCAATCAAAATTGATAATAGATCAACTACTCATGATCGTATTGGTAGGAAATTGGAAAATTACCAATGGGTGCTTGATAATAACATTGATTGGAAAGTTTTGGATAAGCTCTATCTTAATTCAAAAGAAATTATGTATGAGAAAGTGGAAAAGGTAATAACAGATGTAGGTGGTATAAAATTAGATGCCTTATGGACTGAAAGAGATATTTCAAATAATGTCTTCTTTTTAACCAAATTCACTTTCACTGAAGATATACTAAAACAATTGAAAGATTTTCTTAATAACACTCGGAAACATCTTGAAGATCAAATTGGCCCAGGAACAACTGAATTATATGAAATTTGGCAAAAAGCAGGATTACATTTCAATGTTTTAATCTTCGAAATAAAAGGATTAGATCAAGACGAGGATAAAAAACTCTCTACTTGGTTTAAATTGTTAAAGGAAGGACAAATTTCAGGTCCAAATTATAGTGCAGAAAAAGAGGTTATAGAAGCAAGACACTTTCGACCTTTATAAGAAAATTAATTTTTTCTTTTTTCCACAGATAATCTCTTTTTTGTGCGTATTTTTTTCTTTTTTTTTCTTTAAAAATCATTTTGTCGCAATATCTAATGAGTGATGTACCATGATGTCTCAACTATATGGTTATGAAGAGCTACTTATTCAAGAAGTCTGGGGCGAATCCTGTATTGAATGTGATAACCGTACTCGACCCAAAATTCAGTTTTATCATTTAAAAAATGAACAAGTTGCTGTTTTAAATTGTCCAAAATGTGATTTTACTATTGTAGTAGTAGAAGTTGATAAATTGGATAGCTCTGCTCTTAAAGAAACAATAGAAAATAATAGTGATGCTCTAATTGCAACCCATACCTCTTTAAAAATGTAAATGACTTAGTTCACTTCAAATCTAGAACCCCAAGACCCAAAGAATAAATAAAATCTATTCAACGACAAAAAAACGGGGCCCCGTAAGAAATAAATATTGAAAATTGAATAGAAATATGAAAATGCTCAAAAACAAAGGATTTAATATGAGAATATCTCATTATACATTAGATTAAAATTAACAACATGGTGAGTGAAATTGGGTAAAGCTATAGTAATAATCTTCGCAGCCATTTCCCTCGTGGTCGTACCAATAAGCATATTTTACATAAATACAGGTGTATTTACCCTTGAAATACAAGGGCGTTTCTTTGACGCCAAAGTTGGAGCTGAACAAGGTTTTGGCTTTTTCAAATTTGTTTCAACTGGGGCAAGTATGTTTAGTCCACAAGCATGGAATGATGCTTTTACGGGTCAAGTAGTTCTGGGTTTAGCCGCTGGAACATGGATGATGATATTATGGTATTCAAGTATGGGTTTAATGATTATTGGTATAATTGTTGCCTTCTTTAAAACTAAATTATCTGGTTTATTCTTTGTTCTAGCCTTCATAACAGATGGAATGCAAGCATTAATTTGGTATTTGGGTATGAAAGAAGTAGTTGCTCCTACTGATTTGATCTTTCCAATTCCAGTAAGTGTGTTATTCTTGTTAATAACATTTATACTTGCGTTCACGTCAAAGAAGAAGGAATCATATTATTATTCCCCGGGATATTCCTATGGGTATGGTCGAAGATAGAATTTAAAAAATAATATTAGAAGTAGATTAGGATTGCCCTATCACTACTTCACTTTTCTAATTTTATTTTATTAGGTAATTTTTTCTAGTATTTTGCCGAATACTTTCGGTCATCTCATTCCCAACTTAGTTCTTTTTAAAGAAAAATCCCAAATATTATTTGGGAATCGGTCTCCCGAAGGAAAGCTAAAGGGTCAAAAAAAAGATGGCTTGTGAAGTAAACCAAAACTCAATTGAAATGGGTATGCTAGCATTAGAAAATCGTGATTATATTACTGCTACACAGATTTTTTCAAATGCAATAATCGAAAATAATAATTCAAATCCTGATTATTGGTGTTGTTTAGCTGAATCATTATTTTATCAATCACAATTTGAAAGTGCATTACAATGTTGGCATGAGGCAGCTGCTAAGAATCCTCACAGTAAAGAAATTTGGATAAGAATCAGCGCTTTATATGCATTATTAGAACAAGATGATTTGGCAATATATTATTATAAACTATCAGAAGATTTGCCAATTGATGAATTATAAATAAGAAAATGAAATTAATATAAGTAATTTATTTATTCTAGTGCTGGTATAATCTTACTAGTTTGAGTAACGTACTTATTGAGGCGAGTTATATGACTTACAATATTTCCTATTTATTAACTGAAAAATATGACCCAACACGAAAAGAATTAGGTATAAAAGTATCTATTAGTGGTTTTGATAAATTTAAAGGACAGAAAGTTCGTTTTTCCGGTTTTCCATCTATTGATCAAACCTTTTCTAAAACAGGTGCTTTGACCTTTAGCATGATAGGAACACCTGGTAATAATGTTATTGAGGTATTAGATACAAAAACCCATCGTGTAATACAACAAATTGGTTCCTTGAATAGTAATATCTTTCTTGAAGGAGACAAAGGACAAGAAATAATCATCAGTCACAAATCAAAAATAGCAAATATTGTTTTTAAAAAGGTCCAAAAATTAAAAGATGAGCTAATACGACTTGAAGCATCACCAAAAATACCAGTCTTTTTTGGTATGGATCCTGAAACAAATCAAAATCTCTATACAAAGAAAACGGATAAAAAAGGTTCATTTGATAATGAGATCAATGGTGCCATCACAGAAAAACATGAAATTAGAATTCTTACTGGTCAAATGAATAAAATATGTAGTATAAAACCACCAGAATTATAAAAACTAATATTACTTATTCTACAATTTATTTTTATATAAATCATATATTCTATTCACTAGAATTATAAATAATTTTGAAGTTTGGAGATAATAAATTTGGATGAAGAATTATATCAAAAAATATTTGATCTAGCTTCCAAAGAAAATGTTGTTTATACAGATATCCGCGATGAGGATTCTCTTTATACATCAATAGAAGTTATTGATGGAAAAGTTCAAACATCATTAGCTGGTTCAGAAGCTGGTATCGGTATCAGAGTTCTAAAAGATGGCGCATTTGGTTTTGCTTATGGATCAAAAGAGGATTACAAAAACATCTTTGCAATGGCTCTTGATTCTCAAAAAGTTTCTAAAAAACTATCTAAATTTGACATTACACTTGCACCGGTTAAACCTATAAAAGATAGTAATAAAATAAGCCAGAAAAAATCCTCACAAGATATTTCTTTTGAAGAAAAAATGAAACTAATATTAGATACTGATAAATTACTCAAAGATGATGAAAATAAAATAAAATCTACTAGGTCACTTTATCTTGATCTTTTACGAAGACAAATACTTGCTACTTCAGAGGGAACTTTGATTTATGAAGAACGTCCTTATACAGTACTATTTCTAAGTCCAACCGCAAAAAAAGGAACTGAAACCAATCAAGGATTTGGAAGAGCTGGACATGTTGGTGGATTTGAGTTATTTGATGAAATTGATATTGCTCAAAGAGCTGAAAACACCAAGGAAAGAACTATTAAGGGTCTTGAAGCTGAGAAAGTAAAACCTGGAAGATATCCTGTAGTGTTAGATGGTTCTTTGAATTTCTTATTTGCCCATGAAGCAGCAGGACATAGTACCGAAGCTGATGCTTTACGATCAGCTGGTGTTCTTAA
>JAEORM010000211.1 GCA_016840905.1 Candidatus Gerdarchaeota archaeon
GATCAAGTTAAAGCTTATTTTTTATATAAACAATCTCGTAAATTAGGTGCAAGTAGAAGAAGAAGTGGCGATCCAGATTCTGTAATGGAAGGCGATTGGAAGAAAAAAACATTCACATGTAAGGTATGTGGAAGTAAAATGGAATATTGGTATGAAGATCGCATGGGTGACTGGATTTATAGTTGTACCAACGAAAAGTGTGTAAAAAGTAAGGATTATACTGGGAAGATGACAACTGAAATGAAAAAATGGTTGAAATGGCATCAAATGAATTCAAAATTATATTATAGAAATATTTTAGGTGGTTATTATTAATAAGGAAGGACATTTAATCAGCTCTTTATTGATATTAGTAACAATAATGAGTGGAATATTGATATATCTAATGCATGCAACTTTTCTTAGAGAAGTTGTTACGATTTTCACTTGTATTGGATTTTTCATATTTGGATGTCTATTACCTGATTTTGATCATCCACAAGTACAAAAAAAGGGTCATTTTAAATGGCTTGGAAAGATTACAAGACATCGTGGACACTGGCATAGTATAATGGCAGCTGTAATTTACTTTCTATTGATATTGGCTTTTACACAGTTATTTAGATTTTATTATTGGATTTATCCACCATTATTTGGATTTTTGGGTTTTATAAGCCATTTAATAGAAGATGACTTGAATAGATATAAATTAAAATCAAAACCAACAAGAGGTTTAAAACTTTGGTAAGTTTTAAATACTCATAATTTTATTTTTAGAATAACAAAACCGAGGTTTAAAAATGTCGTTATATCAAGTAAAAGAAGAAATAAAAGAATTAAAACAAAGAACTCTTTATGATAAAGATCATTGGATGACTCATCAATCAAGAGCATTTAAAGTATCTAATGTTAGTGCTTCATTTGCTAGTGGTGCTTATGTAGAATTATGTTTTAAAACACCTACTACAAGACAAATTCATGTAGTACCTCATTTTACAACAAAAGATGCTGCTGCACTTAGAATTTATGAAGATTGCACTTGGTCTGGTGGGCAAACTGGTACTCAAGTTAATATTATTGCAAGAAATAGATTAAGTACAATACAATCAACAATAACTGATGATTGGAGAGCAAGTGGTGCATGGGAAGTATCTGGTACAATGAAACAAGGTGTTTCTGGTATGAGTGGAGCTTTAGTAGAAGAAAAATATCATGTTGGCTCACAATTATGGATATCAGCTGAAACACGTGGAAGAAATGAATTAATATTAAAAACTGGAATGCAATATTGTGTTAGATTATTTTCAGCTGCAGCTGGAAATGCTGGTCAAGTTGAATTAGATTGGTATGAGGCTAATATTTAATAACCTTTAAATACCCATATTTTTATTTTTAGAATAACAAAAATGACTGAAGAAAAAATAGAAAAAGAATTTGAATTTAAAATCTTAGAAGCATCTAAGTTTGACGCATCAATACCTAAAGAAATATTTAGTAAGCTTCAAAAAGGTGACATGCTTTTAAGAGCAACATCCCTAACAACTGATTTTCTCCCAGAAAAATGGCTTAATGAATTAGCAATTGATTCTATAAATAATAGAGTTGATTGGCGACATAAAGATCCAGAAGTAGGTGGTAGATTTTATGGTAGAAATATTTATAATCAGGTAATTGATGGGACAGGCAAAAATGAAGGTAAGAAGGTTATCGATAGTTTTTACAGGATATTTGGTGGCCCTGAAGGATCTTATAATGATAAGATGCAACGGTATATCAAATTACAAGATGAACACGGACATCCTGTAGGCATAAGCAAAAGCTTCATCGTTAACAGATGCCCCAAAAATGGCGAAATAAATAGAGTTTTCGCCCTTGAAGATTCGATAACATACATACCTCAATGTAAAACTTGTAAAATAAGCGAGGTTTATAAAATGGAAGGAAATGATTTAGAAAATAAGGAAAAGGAAATCAAGAAACTTCAAGACGATTTAAACTCTGCTAGATTACAACTAGAAGAAAAAGATTCTGCCTTTGATGAAATGAAAGCAAAAGTTGAAAAACTTGAATCTGGAATTAAAGAAAAGGAAGATGAAAAGAAAAGCTTAGAAGATAGAGTTGTTGAATTATCTGATAATATCAAGAAACTTGAAGCTAAGATGATTGCAAAGGAAAGAGAACCTTATATAAAAAGATTAGAAGAACTTGAATCTGATAAATATCTTTTTAGCATAATTAAGGAAAGACCTATTGAAGAAATTGATGCAAGAATCAAGAAACTTGAAGCAGATAAAACTGGTCCAAAAGTGACAACTACAACTATCGATGATGAAGCTAGAAATTCACTTGAGGAAGGTTCGGATAAAAAAAGCATCGGAGTTGGTGCTTTTAGAAATAATCCAAAGCTAGCAAAAGAAATTGCTAACATGAAGAAATTAGATAAAGAATTAGGAATAGATAAGGTGTGGTAAAAAGATGCCTCAAAGTACAGCATATGGTTATGATGTGGATGAAATCGATGCCCCTAAATATTTATCTCATGGCGAATGGACAATAACAGGAACTAAATCAATTGATGCTTGGATGCCTTTAAAGCCTAATGTTACATTAGCAAGCGGATTATTTGGTTCAAGTGGTCTTTACGCCGTTGATCAATACGCAGAACCTTACGACAATCAAAGTGGTTTATCTGGTTGTATAGGAGTTAATATAAGAAAAATACATACCCAAACAAATACAGGATTAAGAAACGCAAATCTTGGTTTAAGAAAGATGGCAGTACTTCATGAAGGATACTGTATGATGTCATATGAGTCAGGAACTCTTGACGGAACAGTTATAACATTGAAGTATGGTGATGCTATCGCACCAACAATCAGCGGTTTCAGAGCGTATGAAGAATTAAATACAAGCACATTCTATGCTTTTAGTGCTGCACCTACATTGGAAACTGGTGCTGCTGTACCTACAGCAACTGGTGTTTTCATTAGTGGTATTAGCGCAACAGCTGCATACACTGCTCTTAATACTGGATACAGACAATGCAAGTTAGGATGGTTTGCTGATGTAGCAAGCAACATGACTGGCTATTGGCACAGGGTTAAGATTATGCCAAATTCAATATACGGAACAACTAAATAAGGTGAAATAATAAGATGGCAGATTTTATAAATGATGGTTGGCCTAATTTAAATGCACCCGAATTGATCCCAGAAAACTTTAGAAACATTCACTGGGACATGATCAGAACTTTTGACAATAAGTTCTCACCAGTATTAACAGATATTTTACCAATGACTGAAGCTCCTGATGGAGGAATGCAATCTTTCATGTGGCCAATTTACACGGCTGCAAGACCTATGGCTAGATTGTACGATGCGGAAGAACAAACAAAGTACCTCGGTGCTCCTGGTATAAAAGACGAAAGATTCAACACAAGAATCACGAAAGCTGGTTTCATAAGAAGATTTGATGAATTTAAAGCTGATTTTACTCACGATTTAATTAGTTTAAAATATCAAATCATGGCTGAATCCATGGTTGAATCAATCGCCCAAAGAATTGAATATGAAATTGCAAACGTTTTATACCAAAACTTGACTGCAATCGCACAATACACTGCTAACCAAGATACCTCACGTGCTTTAGTAGCTGATGTCAAGACTGGTTTATTCTATAAATCAAACAAGACAACTAAAATCAGTGAATTGGATGGCTTAATGACTGGTATCCAATGGCACAAAGCTGGAGCTGATATCTTTAGAGATTTTGCTGCTATTAAAAGAGCAAAAGAAGATATGACAGGAAGAGAACTTACAAAAGCTTTCTTTGGTCCAGAAACCTGCATGTGGCTTGATATTAATTCAGCTGTTATTGACAGATTGAAATATATTAAGGACACGACAGATGGTGTTTTAGGAACTACAATTCAAGGAGTTACTATCAAGAAAGTATTAGGAAACAACTTGAAAGACGCATCTGAAAATCAAACATTCCCAGTTGCAGGAACTGGAAAGTGGGGTGCTCCTGGTAGAGGTGATCTCGACTACGATAAATGGGGAGATAGAAATAAAGTCCCTATAATGGTAGACGCTGGTACAACTGGTAGAGAATGGGGTTTAATGACTGAAGATATTGTTGGAAGAACTTTCAACTCATATGTTCATACATTGCACCAAGACCAAGCAGGAAGTGCTATTCAACCTTTTGTTTACCAATTTAGTGAACAAGAACCATTCAGAGTTAAAATCAGAATGGAAAGAATGTTTGCACCAGTAGTTGAAGATTGGGCTTCATATGTATTGATCTTGAATACTGTAAATAGATCAGACAGATAAGGGTGATTTCCATGGTTTGGTATCCAGCTTACCTAGATAAGGAAGACGTAGCGGAATGGGTTCAAAGACAACGACCCAATTTCACAACAGAAAATATTCTAAATGTAGATCTTAGAATGACAGATACAATTATATTTGGAATGCTAAGTGATCAAAGAATATATGTCAATTATACAGGGACGGTTTCTGGTAATGCTGTTTCACCAAGCGACATAAATAATTTTTTATGGGGAGCTTCTCTTTGTTTTAATTTAGAAGCTTTAGGATATCCTGGAGATATACATTACTCCGCTGGAGGTATCCAAAAATCAAGAGTTGGTGGTGTTGAAACCACTTTCATGAGAATGCAACCCATGTTTTTTCTTGGACAAGGTGACTATTCAAACTTAGAAAAAGTCAAACCTTTTCGTACTTATAAACAACTCGGAGAATGGTTCGTTCAAAGATATATAAATAGATATAGACAAAATGCTCAAGGAACGAAGATAGCGATTCCACTCATTGATGCAGATGATACATCGCGTGGCTATGGTTATAATAAAGATAATAGTTTTATATCTGGAGCCGATATACTTTCTTCGGGGTTGACATAAAAAATGTTTGTACATAATAGATGGTTAGAACAAACAGGTACAATCATACAAGAGAATACTCAACAATTAGTTTCAGGTTTAGTTAGTTATGAATCACCATACGTGATAGTAACTGGAACTAGATTTGCTGTTATTGATAGAAAAACATATGTTAGAACAAGCGATGAAACTAAAAGAGCAATTTTTGATGATTTGACCGTTCAATTTGGTCAAGATCAAATAATAAATTTAAATAGTACAGGAATAACAATAATAGAAGGTTCTACACGACTTCAATATGATGGTGTAGAATTTAGAGCAATGAATGTTACATCATTTGGTCAAAAATTTAATAGATCAAGCCCTATAGGCATAACAGAAGTAAAATTTAGGAGAATAACACCACTTGCTGACTGAAGCTCAAAAAATGGAACTGATGCAAGATTTATATGAAAATATAGATTTTAGATATCCATTAACAAGCGGTTCATATCAATATGACTTTAATAGTGGGAATAAACGAACTGTTTATAGAGGAAAAGAACCTGTAAGAATGGCTTATCCTGCTATGAAAGTGGATTTTTTACCAGTAGTTCACTATGAAGCTGGTGGTTTAAATAATGTTTATTCTTTTGTAAGTGGAACAATTATTTATGCTCATGGGCAATTAGAATCCGTTGTTGTCACTGCATATGCACATCAACAATGTAGTGGAGCAAGCGGAAGAGGATATCACGGTAAACCGATAGTAGACGATCTCATAAAAAGATCTAAATTAAGAATTAGGAAATATTGGCCTTCAATTCTTCAAGAAATGGAAGCTAGTTTAAAACCTACTATGGGTTTTAACATAATAGATATTACCGATTTACAACAAGGTACTGAACGACAAGCATTTGAAATGACATTTTATATTACTACAACTGAAAAGTGGGATTTATTATTAGATTCTAACGATACAGGAGATGTTTATTTCACGGATGCTGTTGTATCAGGTATAGACCAATCTTCATATGAAGCTGGTCTAGAATATGAAAAATATTATACCGTAAGTGGTATGATACAATAGGTGACATAAAAAGATGGGATATATAACAATAAACTGGGTAACGGAACCTCCAGCATCACGTTCTATGAGTTGGGGTAATGTTGTATTTTTAGCCTCAGGAAACACACCATCTCAATGTAGTAATCCTCAATTAGTAACTGTATCAAATTATACGGATTACTTACCATCAAGTAGCTATGAGTATAAAGCTTTTGGAAGTTATAAAAGAAATTTCCCTGGAACACCAACAAACAGTACATATGTATACTGGATGGGTGGTGGATCTGGAATTACTGGTATACTAGAAAAAGTGACAACTACTCAATATAAAATGAATTTAGCACCTTTCACATCTATTGATAAGGTTTATGTAGATCCAACAGGAGGAGCAAACTGGCAATTAATGTATGCTACACCATCAGGAGATTTCAGTCCTGGCGAAAGCGGTTACTGGGCTGAAACAGGAGTTGGTGGAGTTGGATATAATGGTTACATAGACTTTACTGGTTCAATAAATGGTGGTCCATATTTTGCTTTTAGCGGATATACTCCTGCTGGAATGAAGAATGAAACTATTAGTGGTGCTAATGCGCGAGCAGTTCTA
>JAEORM010000212.1 GCA_016840905.1 Candidatus Gerdarchaeota archaeon
TCAATGGAACACCACTCAGTGGTTCGAGTAGAGAAGTACTTGTAAAAACATCCAAGTAGTAACAAAAAAAAGGCTCGAGGGAATAAAATGACCACTCCCGAAACGATTGCTCCCCCAACAGATGGTGAAAAAATCACTAAAGATAAAACGGGTAAACTGGTTGTTCCAGATAAACCAATAATTCCATATATAACAGGAGATGGTATAGGACCTGAAATTGTTTCTGCAATGAAATCGGTTGTGGATGC
The DNA here is from genome assembly GCA_016840905.1 of Candidatus Gerdarchaeota archaeon. The sequence goes on from JAEORM010000212.1 coordinate 249, forward strand.
AGCTGTAAAAAAAGCTTACAAAGGAAAAAAGATGATTGTCTGGTTTGAAGTTTTTGCTGGCGATAGAGCAAGAGAGATTTATGCCTCAAAATATTCCGATGATCAATTAAAACAGATGGATCCAGAAGAAGTTCAAAGTCTCTTTTTACCTAAAGATACCCTTAATGCAATACTTGACTATATTGTTGCTATTAAAGGACCTCTCACTACTCCTATTGGTGAAGGTTTTAGAAGTCTTAATGTAGCTATAAGACAAATGTTGGATCTTTATGCTTGTGTACGACCTGTTTCTCATATCAAAGGAGTTCCAGCACCAGTTTGTGAACCTGATAAAGTGAATATGGTTATCTTCCGTGAAAATATCGAAGATGTCTATGCAGGCATAGAATTCGCTCCTGAATCCGAAGATGCTAAGAAATTAATTAATTTCATCAATAAAGAGTTCAATTATGATATCATATTGGAATCTGGTATTGGTATAAAACCAATGTCTTGGGCTAATACTTCAAGATTGGTAAGAATGGCAATCAATCATGCTTTAGATAATGGTTTTGACTCAGTAACACTTGTTCACAAAGGAAATATTATGAAATTTACTGAAGGTAATTTCAAAAATTGGGGTTACCAATTAGCAGCCAAAGAATTTGCTGATAAAGTTATCACTGAAAAAGACTTAACAGAAAAATTCAATGGAAAATTACCTGAAGGTAAAATTGTTATAAAAGATAGAATTGCTGATTCAATGTTCCAACAAATTTTGCTTAGACCAGATGAATATAGTGTTTTAGCTTTACCAAATCTTAATGGTGATTATATTAGTGATGCGTTAGCTGCTCAAGTAGGAGGTTTGGGTTTTGCCCCAGGTGCGAATATTGGTGATAATGCAGCTGTTTTTGAAGCTACTCACGGTACTGCACCAAAACATGCTGGCTTAAATAAAGCAAATCCTGGTTCTGTCATTTATTCAGCTATTATGATGCTAAATCATATTGGTTGGTTAGAAGCTTGTAAACTCATAAATGAAGGTGTTGAGAAAGCAATAACTAAAAATAAAGTAACCTATGATTTGGCTAGACAATTAGGTGATATTGAACCAATTGGCACTAAAGAATTTGCTCAAGCAATTATTGAAAATATGTAATAATAAACCAATGACTTATCTCTGAGGTTATTATAAAATGACAGGAAAAAATATCGTTCAAAAAATACTCGAGGCTCATGATGTCTCGAGTAAACCGATAGTTCAATATAAAGTAGGCGATCCAGTTTTTGTTCGAGTAGATCAATGTATCACACAAGATGCTACTGGTACAATGGCTTGGTTAGAATTTGAAGCAATAGATCTCCCAGAAGTTAGAGTTCCATTAGTTGTTTCATATATAGATCATAATACTCTTCAAACTGATTTTCGTAATGCTGACGATCATCAATTTCTAAGAACAATTGCAGCTAAAAAAGGAGCCATATTATCTCGACCAGGAAATGGTATTATCCATCAAGTTCATCTCGAGAATTTTGCTGCTCCAAACAAGATCCTCTTGGGATCAGATTCACATACTCCAACTGCAGGTGGTGTGGGTTCTATCGCTGTTGGTGTAGGAGGTTTAGTCATTGCCACAACTATGGCTGGCGAACCTTTTGAATTAAAATACCCAAAAATTGTTAATATTCATCTCACTGGGAAATTAACGAGACCATGGGTTACAGCAATGGATGTCATCTTAGAAATACTTGGTATGTTAGGCGTGGATGGAGGTATTAATACTATCTTTGAATACACTGGTTCTGGTGTAAGTGACCTAACAGTTCCTGAACGTGCAACAATAACAAACATGGGTGCTGAGCTTGGTGCAACAACCTCTGTTTTTCCAAGTGATGAGCAAACCAAACATTTCTTGAAAGCACAAGGACGTGAAAATGATTATCTACCATTGAATGCTGATGAGGATGCTTCATATGATCAGGTAATACTAATTGATTTATCTAAGATTGAACCAAATGTTGCTTTACCACATAGCCCTGGTTCTGTTGTAAAGATTAGAGAATTGGTTGAAAAAACACCTGTTGATACTTTATGTAAAAAACTTCCAGAAAAGAATCATGCAGATATAAAAGCACATGTAACTCGTTTATATGAACGAGATTTATATGTTGATCAAGTTTGTATTGGAAGTTGTACTAATGCTTCTTATTTAGCTTTAGCTACTGCAGCTACCATATTGAAAGGTCAATCAATTGCTGAAAATGTAAGTATGACTGTATCACCAGGATCAAAAAATGTCTTTACACAAATTGCTCAAGATGGGTTATTAACAGATATCTTAGCCTCAGGTGCAAGAATTCTAGAAAGTACTTGTGGTCCATGTATTGGAATGGGTCAAACACCACCTACAAATGGTATTACCCTTAGAACTTTTAATAGAAACTTCTTTGGTCGTACTGGTGAGAAATCAGCTGGTGCTTATTTATTAAGTGCTCCTTCAGCTGCTTTAATTGCCATAAAAGGCAAATTTGTTGATCCCTTGCAAGAAAAAACAATAAAACCAAAAATAATCAAAGAACCAAATCAATTCTATAATTCAAAGAATATGTTTATCTATCCACCTAAAAATAAAGCGCAAATTAAAGTAATTAAAGGACCCAATATCGCAGATTGTCCAATAAACACTCCTCTTAAGGATGAAATTACTGCTACAGTTTTACTAAAAACGAAAGATGATATAACTACTGATGACATTATGATGGCAGGATCTAAGGTTTTACCTTTACGTTCAAACATTCCAGCTATTGCTCAATATGTTTTCAATCCTGTAGATGATACTTTTGTCTCTCGAGCTTTACAATTAAATCCTGAACATAATAGACGAGTCTTTATTGTTGTAGGTGGTAATAATTACGGTCAAGGATCTAGTCGTGAACATGCTGCTATTGCACCAATGTGGTTAGGACTTGGAGTAGTTATTGCTAAAAGTATCGCAAGAATTCATAGAGATAATTTGATTCAATGGGGAATGTTACCTTTAGAATTCACTGATCCAGCGGATTATAGCAAAATTGTACAAAGTGATAATCTTGTTGTGAAAAATCTAGATGCTTTAATTGAAGGAAAATCTGAGATAACAATTGAAAACGTCACTAAAGGTTTTACATTCAAAGCTAGTGTAAACCTTTCTTCAAAAGAAATTGAGATGCTAAAAGCTGGTGGAGCACTTCCACTAGTAAAAGATTTAGTAACATAAAAGAATAATCAAAATAAAGTGGGTTTATCACACTTAGCTTCTTTATGTTCTAAAAATAATGAAAAAATTGAGGTAATTAAAATGAAAATTCTAAAATCTGCTCAAGCAGGATCACTTGAATCTCAAGATATTTTGATAACAGTAGAGATAGGGAAACCTAATAGCGGAATAGTTATCGAATTGGATAGTCCATCATCAGTACAATACGGAAAAAAGATTCATGATGAAATTGAGACAGTAGTGAAAAAATTTGATGTTGAGGATGTCTATATTAAAGCTATAGATAAAGGAGCACTTGGTTTTACAATAAAAGCAAGAATTGAAATCGCTCTTTCTAGAGCTATCTCAGAGGAATAATTGTAGGTGATAATAATGTCAAAACAAAACACTCAGCCAGTATTCGTAAAACGAACAATTGAGGATGTAACAAAAATAAGACGTACAAGACTATATATTCCTGGAAACAATCCTGCAATGATTAGAAATGCTCCACTATTTGGTGCAGATGAAGTAATACTTGATTTAGAAGATGGTGTAGCAGTCAATCAAAAAGATGCTGCAAGAATTCTCGTAAGAAATGCTTTAAGAGAACTTAATTTTAGTGGTACTGAAGTAACAGTTAGAATTAATAGTTTTGATACAAAATTCTTCTTTGACGATATTAATGCTATTGTTCCAGCAAAACCTTACGCTATTGTTCTCCCAAAAGCTGAGGATGAAAAACAAATTATGGAAATTTGCGATGCAATAGCTAATGTTGAAAATAAAAATAATCTATCAATTGGAACCGTAAAATTAATGCCAATTATTGAATCTGCATGGGGAGTTCTTCGTGCAGAAGGTATTGCTAGAGCAAGTGATAGAATTATTGGTATTAGTCCTGGTGGAGAAGATTTAACGGCTGATTTAGGAGCTGAACGAACTGATGAAGGAGATGAATTACTCTATATTCGATCAAGATTAGTTCTTGCTGCTCGAGCAAATGGTGTTCAAGTTTATGATACTATTTATCCTAATGTACGTGATTTAGAAGGTCTCCATAAACAAACTGAAAAAATAGTCCAGATGGGTTTTGACGGGAAAGCTTGCATTCATCCAAGTCAAATTGATCCAATTAATAAAGCATTTACACCTACACCAGAGCAAGTCGAAAAAGCAGAGAGAATTGTAGAAGCTTATAGATTGGCCCAAAAAGAGGGTATTGGTGTTATATGTGTCGATAATAGAATGATTGATGTCCCTGTAGTAAAACGCTCTGAAAGAATTCTTAAACGAGCTGCTGCAGCAAAGAAACGATGGTGAGGATTGCGATATGGAATTTGTAAAAAATATTTGTGGACGAGAAATACCCACAGAAATCAATGGTAAAAAACTGCAACCTTTTATGGGACTCGGTTTAGGTCCTGTACCTGAAAGAAAAGTTGCTCCAAAAATAAGACGACGATTACCTGGAGAAAATAAACTACTAAAGTCAATAGATGAAGCAATAGAGAAATCAGGCTTAAAAGATGGCATGACTATTAGTTTCCATCATCATTTTCGAGGTGGTGATTTCTTAATAAATATGGTCATGAAAAAAATAGCTGATAAAGGTTTTAAGAACCTTACATTGGCACCATCATCTATTCATCCTGTTCATGCTCCTCTTGTAGAATATATTGAAAACGGTGTAATTACAAATATCCAAACAGGTGTAACAGGACCAATAGGTGATGCTGTTTCTAAAGGTAAACTAAAAGGTCTCTTAACTATTCGAAGCCATGGTGGTAGAGCACGAGCAGTAGAAGATGGTGATTGCCATATCGATGTAGCTTTTATAGGTGCTCCAACTGCAGATAAATTTGGTAATCTGAATGGTGTTGATGGTCCCCATGCTTGTGGTCCTTTAGGATATATGGTTCCAGATGCGCAATATGCTGATATGGTCATTGCTGTAACAAACAATTTAGTACCTTTCCCCTGTAATAATATTAGTATAAATCAAAATCATGTTGATTATGTAGTTCACATAAAAGAACCAATTGGTGATCCAAACGGAATAGTCTCTGGTACAACAAGGATTACTCGAGACCCTATCCGACTTAAGATTGCTGAAGCTTGTATTTCTGTTATAGAAGCATCTGGTTTACTAAAGAATGGTTTTTCATTCCAAAGTGGTGCAGGAGGTATCACTCTTGCAGTAACTGAATTTTTAGGTAAACGTATGGAAGAGCTTGGAATCATTGGTTCATTTGGTATGGGTGGGTCAACAGAATCATTGGTACGTATGCTTGAAAAAGGATTATTCACTCGTATCTTAGATGTTCAAGCGTTTGATATGGTTGCTATTAATTCACTTAAAAACAATCCTAATCACATAGAAATTGGTGCTAGCCAATATGCTAATATTCATAGCAGTGGTGCAGCAGTAAATGTTCTTGACAATGTTGTACTAGGGGCAACAGAAGTTGATATTGATTTCAATGCTAATGTTGTAACAGAATCGGATGGTAGAATTCAACATGGAATAGGTGGTCATCAAGATACTGCGGAAGGAGCTAAATTAGCTATTATTGCTATTCCTCTATTGCGTGGTCGTACTCCTGTTGTTGTTGATAAGGTCACTACTGTTACTGCTCCAGGTATGAATATTGATGCCATTGTAACAGATTATGGTGTAGCTCTTAATCCAAAGGGAACATATTATAAGAAAATCATGAAAGCTAAAAACGATATTCATATCATTACAATTGAAGAATTACGTGATATTGCTTACAATTTATGTGGTGGTCCACCTGAACCTATTCCTTTTGGCGATAGAATTGTGGCTATTGTAGAAAACCGTGATGGAACTGTTTTGGATGTTATTCGTCAAATTAGATAATAATAATCCAATCCTTTTTTCCTTTTTCCTAACAGAATCTTTAATTGAAATTTCTAGTTTAGTATTATAAGGAATGTTGGTTTCATGAATAACTTAGATGATATTCGAATGGAAATTTTAGAAGCAAAAGAATCACGATGGAATTTTCAAATGGAATTATTAGCAATTTATCATCAACCAATAATCTCTTTCAAATTAAACATTCCTTCTTGGCCTAAAGTGAGTGAATCTATCCAGCAAGCATTTAATTTATCTCTTGCTGATTTTCAATTTTTTCTACAGAAAATGAATTTGGACTCTAAACTAATAGCCCAAAAAATAACTTTGTTGGGTCCTGAAGCTTTTTTCATATCATCAATTGATGCAAAAAAACTGAAACAATTAACAATCACTTTTGAAGAAAATCACAAAATTGGTCGATTAATTGACATTGATGTTATTGATATTACAAAAAAAATTGTAGATAGAAACAAAAAAAGAACATGTTTCTTATGTGATAGAATAGCTATTAACTGTATGCGTGAAGAACATCATAATCAATCAGAATTAAGGGATTATTTTGATGAAAGGATTCAAGACTATTTGAAAGAAAAATAGCTAATTTATTCAATAACTATTACTTCATCAAAAATACTTGGATCACTTACTAAAAAATTAATTAATTCAATATATTCGCTCAACATATCATAAGCTCTTTCTCGAGATCTGAATTTTGTAGATAGACTTAATACATTTATCATATCCAGCCCTACTAACTTTACTCCTCCTTCAACTATGGCAATAATAAATAATACCCAAACTGGTTGATTTTTATCTAGCATGCTGTTACGTGGATAGGTTTTAGCAAAAATTGCTTTTGCTTCTCCTTTGAAGCTTTCACCAAATTCGTTTAAAATTTCCAAGGCTTCTATAGTTTTTATTTTATTATATGAATTATTTTTTATAGCTGCTTCAAAACGACTTAACCAATCATACCGTAAAATAATTGATGTACTGAAATCTTGTTCAAGAAAAGCCCAAATCGGACAAAATTGATGACGTTCAAATCCATGCAGTCTTTCAGGTAAATTTACAGTCCACAATTTTTCTCGTAAAATCATAGGATCTATTCTTACAGGTCCTTTCCGAAAAGACTCACGATCTACTTGAGCTTTTGCTTCTTCTTGTTTTTGTCGTAATTTTCGTTCAGCTTTTTCTTTCGTATAGATTGTTCCCTCTAATACTATCATTCCCAAATTTTGAATTACTATTCGAGAAATAGTTGTTATATTCATTTGAGTGACTGTCTTCAACCATTGAATATTGACTTCATCATTGTCAGCAATTAGATTTCTAACTGTATTAATCATATCTTCAGTAATAGGTTCAGGTTGTGGACGACTCAAGTATTCTTTCACCAAATCCTAATATACTTTTTCCATTTCTAAGCTAATTTTCACTCGAAACTAATAAAACACTTAATTTTAAATCTTTGTTTGCTCTTCTAGAATTACTTCTTTCCCTTCAACGATTGTTTTTACCAGTTTTTTTCTAGCTGAATCCAATAATCTCCATATAGCAGTTCTAGAAACATTCATTTTTTCTCCTGCTTCTTCTTGAGTAAAACCTAATAAATCCACTAATCTTAATGCTTCATATTCTGCTAAGGTTAGAAGTAACTCTTCGTTAGAAAGTTTTGGCTCAGGAATAATACGTTTTACTTTTGGTTGATCTTGCAAATATATCTCTTTTAATGGTCGTCCACGCATTTGTTTTTGGTTTTCTCTTTCGTAAAAATCTTCCTGAAATCTTTTTCCATGCCGATATTTGTATTGTCTCAATTAGTTCACTTCTATAGTATAATTTCCTTTTTGGATTCTTTAAATTTTTGGGATATATCCCAAAAATTTTATAAGGATAAAAACGAACGTATTTTTGAGATATATCTCAAAAATAAACGAGTTGAGAAAAAAAATGAGAAAACAAGGAAATACTAATAGAGGTCGATATAGAAACGTCTATAATGCAACTGGAGTTCCTGGTTGGATGCGATATGGTCAAAGTCCTGGTTTTGCTGGTGGAGGACGTGGTATGGGACCA
>JAEORM010000213.1 GCA_016840905.1 Candidatus Gerdarchaeota archaeon
CTACATCTCCTAAGGAGAGATTAGTCATATCATCAGCTATAAAATCAATTGATCCAGTTGAAGAAGTCAAAACTACATTGGTTACTTCAACATCCTCAAGATCTTCTGCAATGAAATCAATACTTCCCGTTGCTGTCATTATATTGAAATCAACAACTGCTTGGGGATTAATGTAAATATCAATTTCATGACTAATAGTTTTCATATTCAAGAAATTACTAGCAGGATTCTGAAAGCTAAAGGTTATAACTGTAGTATTACCTACTACTTCATGTTCGAAATTAACAGCATCATCAATTGAAGCTCTTAATCCTCCTCTAACAGTTATTTCTGATTCAAATAAATTCGTAATTGAATCATCATAATAGATGGTTATTGATCCAATATCGTTATCAACATTCAAATCAACTACTGAACTAGTAGTCATTGGTATATCATAATTTAAAGTCCCTAAATCATATCTAATTGATGATATAGTTGTTAAAGTTACAACTGGGATAATTATTAGTACAAGAATGATTGGTATAGCTACAAGTCCTTTTCTTCTTGGTTTTGTTTTTACAGCACTTTCTTTTGGTCTACTGTATACCTTTGGCTCATTTTCCAGCTCTTCTGAATATGATGATTTTAATGGTTCACTATGTAATTTTTTTTGTTCAATTTTAGCTCCACATACTACACAGAAGCTATCGCTTTCCGTTACTACTGCTCCGCAGCTCACACAATATTGTTTTTCCAAAATTTTTTCACCCAGAGTTAATTTAGTTACCACCAGAGTGGTGAATAGAATAGGTTCCTTTGACTATTTAAATAATTATTAATTAAAAAACGAAAAATAAAAGGCTAAACAAAATCAGCAAATGTTTGACATTTCTTACAAGTGTTTTCTGGGGTTAATCCAACTATCGAAGTATAATAGCCACTACGTCGAACTAAGAGCTCACCGCATTTTTTACAATGAGTATCACAACCAACATCCTCACGAATGTTCCCTAAATAAACATAGGAAAGTCCAGCCTTCTTAGCCATATCATATGCTTTTAACAGAGTTTTAACCGGAGTAGGTTGTATAGTTAGTTTATAATTTGGAAAATATCTTGAGAAATGTAATGGAACCTCTGGACCAAGTTCATTTAAAACAAACTTTATTATCTCTTGTAATTGTGTATCCGAATCATTTTTTCCCGGTATCAGGAGTGTGGTTAATTCTAAATGAACCTTCTTTTCATGCATGATTTTACATGTTCGTAAAACAGCTTCTTGATGTGAAACTTTGCATAATTCTTTATAGAATTCCTTATCACCTTTAAAATCGATATTTGCAGCATCGATAAAGGGAAGTAATTCATTTAATGGCTCCTCCTCAATATACCCATTAGTAACTAGCACATTTTTTAATCCTTTAGCTTTTACTAATTTAGCAGTATCATATACCCATTCATACCAAACAAAAGGCTCATTGTAGGTATAAGCAACACTAGCGCAACCTGAACGAACAGCCTCTTGAATTGCTTGTTCTGGTGTTAATTTTTGCAACCCATAGACATCTTCTGGTTCTGCTCGTGAGATATGCCAATTTTGGCAAAACTGACAAAACAAATTACAACCAATTGTCCCAAAACTATAAGCATATGACCCTGGTAAGAAGTGGTAGAGCGGTTTTTTCTCGATGGGATCTTTTGAACCCGATGTTGTTAGACCATAGTTTAAACTGAATAATTTTCCATTAACATTTATCCTTACATTACAACGTCCTTTTTCTCCAGGTTTTATTTTACAAAGATTAGGACATAATTGACATTTTATAGAAGAATTATCCAATGATTGATAGTATTTTGCTTCATGCAGTCTTTGCATAAATACTCCTCATATAACCATATAGCTTCTTTTCTATTAATTAGTTAAACGGTTCTAAATAAAAACGAAAAGAAAGAAAATAGAGAAAAATAAGAGATAGAAAAGAATTGTTTTTCTTTTCTAAAATTACTTGGATGATTTCTTTCCCTCTTTTGTTTGGAAATTCTTTTTAGCTTCTGATTTTAGCTTTTCTTCAAGCTCCATTTCAAACGAGGTAATACCAGATTTGAATTTCTCGATTATTCCTGTATCATCTTTTACTAAAGCTGTTTCAAGAACTTCCCAGAATCGAGTTACTGGAACAATATTTACTTTGTCTTTTTGATCATCATCCAAAACGATATCACTGTAATTTCCTAATGGAACAATTACTGATTTTATCCCTGCTTCAATTGCTGCTTCAACTTTAAAGGTAGCACCACCAATTGGTAACACTTCACCTCTAACTGATAATGAACCTGTCATAGCAACATCTTGACGAATTGGGATATTTGTTAGAGCAGATACTACAGCGGTTGCTATTGATACACTAGCACTGTCACCTTCAACTCCTTCATAGGATTGTAAGAATTGCACATGAACATCATGTTGGGAGATATCAATACCAGTATATTTCTTTATTATAGCACTAACATTCAATACAGATTCTTGAGCAATATCACCTAGTTTTCCGGTAGCAATAATTTTTCCTTCTTGGTTGCTAAGTGCTGGAGTTACTTCTGCTTCAACATTCATGACAATACCACTTCGTTCACCAAGAACTGCTAAAGCATTTACCCTGCCAACTATTGCCCCTTCATTAAGAATGATTTGATAGGCTCTTCTATTTTCAATGTACTTTTCAGCTATTTGTTGTTCTAATGGACCAGCTAATGTTTTGGCACTGATAACATGTTCCATTTTTGTAACTGAAGATCCTGCTTCACGAGCAATATCTCCTGCTGCACGAATCAAACCACCCATTTCTCTAAACATCAAGGTAAGACTATTTTTCTTACTAGCACGACGTCGGAATTCTCGAATGATTTCTTCAACAGCCTCTTTTGAGAAATGAGGAATGCGTCCATCCTTAGACACTTCTTGAGCAACAAATCGTACAATTTTATTTCTATTTTCAAGAGTATCAGGCATAACCAGATCCATGTAAATTTCATAACCATAACCACGGATTCTTGAACGTAAAGCTGGATGCATATTTTCCATTGTTGGAAGATTACCAGCTGCAATAAGAATAAAATCACATGGAACAGGTTCAGTACGAACCATTGCACCACTACTAAGCTCACTTTGCCCAGTAATTTGGAATTCTTTTTCTTGCATAGCAGTTAGTAATTGTTGTTGGGTGCGCATAGCTAAAGTACCTATTTCATCACAGAAGAGTACTCCTTTGTGGGATTTATGGATCAATCCTGATTCTACACGTTCATGAGCAGGGGTACCTAAACCACCAGACTGGAAAGGATCATGACGAACATCTCCTAATAAAGCTCCTGCATGAGCACCAGTGGCATCATTGAATGGAGCATGAGTTTGTTGACTGGTATCGACCAATAATTTCGGTACAAGATTTTCAGAGCGACTCCGAAATTGGCCCATAACTAGGAATGAAAAGAATGATACAAAAGTACCAATGAGTATCAAAAGTGGTCGAAAATCAGCATTATCCAATTTAGCAAAAATTACGTAGAGCATTATAGCTAAGGGAATGATTAAGCTAAAAATCATTCGTAAGTTTTGCCCTTTTGCTGATTTCTCCATATATCTATCAATAATCCTTCTACCTTCTCCAGATCCTACTGTAACAATCTTAGGGGTGTTGGGATCTTTTCGATTGGGAACACAAAGAATGTCCTCTAAATCTTCTCTTGGAAGAAGTTCAGCCATAGCTGCACCTAACATACTTTTTCCAGTACCTGGTTCACCTATGAGAAGTACATTCCTTCTTTGGATTGCAGCTTTCTTTACTAAATCAACAGCTCTTTTTTGTCCAAGTACTTGATCGATAAGTCTTGTGGGAACGGGTATTTCAGCAGTTGTTTTAATATTGACATCTATTAAGGGTTCTGTGTCAGCTGCTTTGGCATCAGTTTTTTTTGCTTTACTGTCGCTCATATTTATCTCTCAGCAAATATAGTTTTGTTGATCAAATGGAAATTTTTCATACATAAAGAATATTATTCTATATTCTTATAATTCTACATAAGTATATAACCGATTTTTCTTTTAAAGACTAACAATTACTTTGATTATTTCCATTCGTACTAAATGTAACTTCATAGTTCTTTAATTAAAAACTTGACTAAAATAATGAATTTTCAAGTTTGGGGTATTTTTTCGCATAAAAATTACTGTTTTATTCTTAAAAAAATTACAAGTTAATGTAAACTTTTTAAGTTGATATATGTAAATATATTACAATGAGCTTCTCAAGCTCATAAGATTATGAAATTTCACTTTAATTAGGTGGTGTAAACTATTAAGATAAAATCAATAGCTCTTGTAGGGATTATACTCACACTTTTTGCTGTTGGTAGTTTTGCAACTCAACCAAAGGCAACTAATGCTGCTGTTGATCCCTTTTTTACAATTGTAGCTAAGACAAATAGTGGAGGTCAAAGACCTGATTACCTTAATTTCTTGCGACAACACTTAGCAAGGATTGGTATTGACGTTAATGTCATCATTCAAGATTGGCCCACATTTGTTGGAGAATTGATCGCCTTTAGAGATTTCGATGTTTGTTATGTCGGTCTCACAGGAGGCGGTGTTGACCCAGACTTTACTGGTGTCTATGACGAAAACGGTTCCCTCAACTTGTTTGGTTATGATACAAGCATGGACTGGGATGATACTCTTAATAC
>JAEORM010000214.1 GCA_016840905.1 Candidatus Gerdarchaeota archaeon
AGGGAAGTTCCTCTTCTGCGGAAAGCTTACTGTATTGGAAACAAGCTTGATTTAGGTCAAACAATTGATGAAGAAGAGATCAATAGAGTTGCAGATAAATTCATGTTTCCTTTAATGAAAATTTCAGCAGTAGCTGGAACAAATGTAGAACAATTAATTAAAGAATTACAAGAAATTGCCAAAGAGGTTAAAGAAAATTAATAATTTTTAGCCTTATGTCGATTTAACAATGCTTTTTAACTTGGAAATTTACTGTATAGAGATTTCTATTTAGAGGTAATCCAATGTCAGTAAAAAATAAAATTCCGCTTATAGGGGTTATAGGGATAGGGTTGACTGCTGTTATTGGATCTGGTATTTGGAAAGATTCTTTACTATGGTCCAATGAAGTTGGTATATTGAGCTTAGTGACAATTTCAGTTGGTTGGTTACTCTTTATGTGTGCAGGACTATCCTACGCTGAATGTGTTAGTATGTTTCCAAAAGGTGGTGGTCCTTATAGCTATGTTGGTGGAGTTTTCGGTAAGAAAGCTGGTTCATCTGTTGGTATTCTTTATTTAATTGGCTATTTAATTATTGGTACTCTGCTATCATTTTTAGCCGCGCTATTTACATTATCAGCAATTAACCTTAGTCTTTTATCTCCCCTAAATCTTACATTGTTAACACTAGGCTATCTTTTATTATTCACAATCTTAGCAGGTTTAAGTAATCCTGCAGTCTTTGGATATGTTACCTTTGGATGGGTAGCAATCAAGATAGTTATGGTAATAGTTGTTTTTATTATCGCTGTTATCAATTGGAATTATTCAGCACCTGTAAATATTCAATTTCCTGATTATCAATCCGCTATTACAGCGGGATTATGGTCACTAATGGGTTTTGAAGTGATGCTTATCTTCTCAGGTGATGTTGATGATGTTGAACGTAAAATGCCTCGTGGTATACTAATTGCACTCCCAATTATTTTAATCCTCTATCTCTTTGTTACTTTTGTTTCATCTGGATTGATTTCTGTTGGTGAAATTCTACCTGAAGATACCGGTTCTGTTAGCATTATACTTCTATTAGCAAGTAAAGCAGGTATTCCTTCAAGTGTTATCTTCGGTTTTGCTGCTTTTTCAGCTGCTGGAACAGGATATGCAATACTTACCATGTGTTTTAAACAAATGAAAGTTCTTGCAGATGATGATATTCTACCTTCAGTATTTAAAAAGGAAAAACGAGGAATTAATCTATTTAGTGGACTTGTAATTCTTATATCAACATTCATTATTGGTAGCGTAATGGTCGGAACATCTGGAGTCTGGGATTATTCAATTGATGCGTTTGCTGCTGCTGGTCTCGGTTTAATATTAATCTCTGCCTTATTCCCTGCTGGTCTTATCGCTTTTTATCTTAGAATTAAAATGCCAGCTCTGAAACGTCCTTTTAAAACACCTTTATTTTTCATAGTCTTTCCTTTGGCAATAGTCCTAAGTCTTTATCTATTAGTACTGAATTTCTGGAATATCGGATTACTTTGGCCTGGATTACTAATCTTCGGAATTATAAGTTTAGTAGTAATTCTAACTGTTTCCTTGATGCCAAAATCGAAAGGTCAAGAAATGCTAAGTGAAGTTTGAAAAAAACTTCATTACTCTTTTTTTATTTGTGAAAAAACATTATAAGTGAGGAAATACTTCTTTTCTCTAGTGGTGCAAAATTATTGGCTGAGTTAAACATTAAATGTGTTTGTGGTGAAACCTTCATTTATTCAATTAATCTAACTCCTTTTCTTTATGAATTTGAAACTTCAGGTCTTATTCCATTGATTATTCCTCATAAAGATCATTTTGTTACAGCTTATATTGACCAGAGCTTCAAAATCCGTAGTGTAGAACGGGTTATAATGATTGATAAAAATCAGAAATCAACTGTAGTATCTGTAGAAACTATGTCAGAGGAAGAGATTGATCAAATCCTAGGTGACCTTAAGAAAGAATATAATCCTGCCAAAGATTACTTCAAATTTGCCTCAGCATTGTTATACAAGATACAAGAACCAGAAATTCTTTTTATTATTGGTAAGCAAATTGGTTATGAAATGTGGCAAGATATGCGTAAAGCAATCATACGACTCGGAGCGATGTACCAACCAGATTTAGATTTAATCCTAAAAACTGAATTAAAACCCGTTTTGGATAAAACGGGAAAAACGAAATTAGATAAAAATATACTTGAAATTGATCAATGTATTGTTCCACAGTTTGTTGTTGGTCTTGCACAAGGAATTCTTCAAGCAATAGGTAAATATGCAGAGGAAAAAATGGATATTGAAATAGAATATAAAATTGAACAGCAAAAAGTTGAACTTAAACTTAAAAAATAATCTTAAAAATCCATTTTGCAAGTTCCACTGGTATATATATACTTAATCAGCGATAATTATTTTTAAAATAAAGTCTAATGTAATTCATTAATATAATAGCTTAATTGATTGTGGTGTTAATAAAATGGTTGAAGTAATTCATAAGAAATTTCTAGATCTTCTTGATGAACAGAAAGATATCCAATCATTCAGTTGGGCAAATGTTCATTATTTATTGTTACGTCATGCTGGAATTGAAAATATTGATTTCAACGATGTTGTGATGGCATCA
The DNA here is from genome assembly GCA_016840905.1 of Candidatus Gerdarchaeota archaeon. Next base: position 2,643 of record JAEORM010000214.1, read on the forward strand.
GGTGAAGGATTCGCTTTTGCTTATTCTCCTTATACCTATATGCCATTGTATCTTGGATTAATTGGTAGTGGTTCAAGATTACGAAATCTATTTGGTTATTCAATTATTCGTTTACAAGGTCCAACACTTGGTGGGAATCTTGAACAAGCATGGGAATTTATCAAGATGTATCTTGATAAAGGGATGGGTATTCATGTTGAAGGACTCGAATCTTTTTTGATTTATGGCTATACAGATTCTGTCATGATAGAAGAACGTAAACTTCATTGTCTTGCTAAATGGGGCCCAGGATTAGATGGTGAAGTTACTTGGGAGCAATTCAGTACTTTTCCAATCTTTAGTTTGTCATCTATCGCTAAAACCAATCGATCAATTTCTCGAGAAAAAAGCACTCAACTAATCATTAAGGACATGCATACCTACCAAACAAAACATCCTGGTATGGGCAGAAAATTCACTGTACATGATGAAATTAAACTCGAAGATATGAAAGGGAAGGAATTGAAATTAACTAAAGAAAATTATGGTCTACTAGCTTATGAGAATTTTAGTAAAGATGTTGATGATGATAAAATGCTTCAAGGAATGCTACAAGCATATCTAACTTGTCATGCAATTAACTTCCAACTCTGGGGACGGCAGTCTCAAAGTAAATGGTTCGCTAAAAGAGCTGAGGAGTATAAAGGAAAAATTGCTAGATTATTCAAGGAAATAGCTGATGCTTACCATGATGAAGTAAAAGAGCTAAAGGAATTTGTTGAAACTAATGAAAAGAACAAAGAAGATGGGAAGCTGTATTCACGAATACGTAAATCACAAGATGATTTAAAGAAAGCTTACAAGCATGAACAAAGAGCAGTAGAAGCAATTACTAAATTAGTTAAAGAATTACAAAAACCAGAAAGCTTAGAGGATTCAATAAAGGAAGCTTTATTCATGGCAATTGCTGGAGGAGATGCGCATGTTGATCCATTAACAGTCATTGCTGACCTTAAAGAAGATAAACTACCTGAAAAAGTAGCTGATGATGTGATGACACTTGGGAAACAACTAACTCATCTGCATTTTTGGCAATTACTAATAGTTCAAAATATAAAAGAAGGAAAACCAAGTTGGGATAACATTGATTCTACAATTAATCCTCCAAACTATTTGGAGAAATATAATGACTGGGATGGTTTCAAAAAAGCAATTATGGATTCAATTATCGAAATCCAACAAATGGTCTTGGATGCTAATAACTTAACTCAAAGGTTTCCTGAATTAAATGATGCAAGTGTAGCCCATCTTATAGGCGTTTATTGCTCACATATGAGTTACCATCTTGCTCAGGTAGTAATAATCAGAAAGTTTTTTGGTTTATGGCCACCACTAGGATATTATACGCCTTATTAATATCCTCTTTTTTTTCATTTTTCTTTTTTAACTCTTATACCAACATTATCTATGTCTATTGTAGGTGGTGTTTGATCAGGTGAATAATTCCAATCAACCCAATCATCTCCTTTCTTAAGTATACCATAAACAATTCGTGTAGAGCCATCTAAAAACACTGCATTCCCTACGTACACCTTAGTTGACCATTTTCCTTCACTATCTATTTGATATCCCAATAATTTTTGATATTCAAAACGTGTGACTATTTTATCTTCTGAATGACCCATTTCTTTTTGCATCACTTAGCTACTATATAATTTATTTTGATTTCAAATTATTTATTGAAAGAAAGAAAAAAAGTGAAGTAACTTTGTTAAGTTACTCTTCTTCTGTTATCGGTGCTCCACAATAAGGACATTTTGGTTGATATTCGGGTGGTAATTTTACATTACAGAAAGGACATTTATCTTTTTTACGACCATATCTTGGAAGTCCATACCCTTTTTCTATTGCTTCAGCTACCCTAGTTTGATGTTGTCTGATAGCCTTTCGACCTATGAAAATAGCAAATCCTATTGTTAAAATCATTATTCCACCACATACACCTAAAAAGATCCATAACCAACGCATAGAGCTCAAGATGCTAGGAGTGAATTCCTCAACGACTGCATAATTTGATGTACCATTTTCCCATACTAGGATTTCCACAAAACCAAAATCGCCACCATTCATCCAGACTTTTAAATAATAGTCTCCATCATAACTTGGGGCAATAAGTAATTCTTCATCACCAGGACCTGGATTGTCAGCTGTAAACAGAACGTCAGCTTCTTTAAATTTATCAGTTGAATAAATTTTAAAACCAATGTCATCTTCATTAGGGAAATAAGATGAGCCAACACTAACCCAATATGAAGTATTGCTGAATAAATCTCTTATTACATATGTTTCTCCATCAGAACTTGATCCAACGAAATCGGTTATAGCTAAACCAAAATCTGATACCGAATTGATAAATATCAAAGAACAAATCATTGTAAATCCAATTAAGGAAATATTTTTTCTAAGATGCTTTTTGGACAAGCTAATTCTTTGAACTCTCCAATATATTTTCTATAATTGAACTTATTGCCTATATATATAATCTTTACTAAATTGATTAAGTGAATAAAATTAGTAAAAATATTGTCATTATTCTCAATTGATTGTTGATGAAATTTCTTTGGCTTATTTTAAGCTGCTTTATTACCATCCTATATAATCTTAAATTTTGTATTTCTTTCTGTTATGAGGTTAGAAGTTCTTGAAGAATTGCTGAAAAATAATGTGTTGGGATATTAAACAAAATATCTTCATCAATAAATTGGTAATCATTTGTCTATGATATCTATTTTTGGAAATAAATTTATTAGTTAAAAATAGGTTTCATATGTTTGTTAAATTTCGTTTAAAATGGCTTTTTAATTGAGGTAATATATAAAAAATGCGAAAATTAAGTAAGTTATTTTTATTAGTTTTTATTGTTAGTCTACTTCTAGGATCGACTTTAGCAAATGGTGAAGTAACTATACCGGAGTTAGGTAATACCTATACTTTTGATGTCGTGGAATCGATATGGTCTTATAACTTTGCTGGTTCAAACTCAGGTGGAATGGGATTTCATTTCAATAATGAAACTTTTACTTGTGACGATAATATAATTCTTACAGTCGTTGATGTAAATTCTATCTATGTGTCCTTTACTGCAGCTATTGGAGAAGAAACATATACTTTTCTTGGATCCGGAGAAGTTCTTCTAAACATGATGAATTTGATCACCTATCCATTTGATCTTGCTTTTGGTGTTTTCTTTTCATGGGAATGTTGTGAAGAAACACTTGATTTCCCATTACATCATATGTACCACTTTCCACATCAAATAATGGATGACCTTTTTGATGAATATACTCAGACAAGTTACATTACAGATTTCTTCTCAAGTGATGAATATATAACCTATACTAATGTAGGTGGAACATTTACAAATTTAGGTGCAGTAACTATTTTTACTTGGGCTTTAGATTCGCAGTGGATTAACGAAAACGAACATATCAATTATAATGGAACATATAATTTGAGAATTGAATATGATACAGCTACAGAAATGTTGCTCAAATATCAAATCAACTTAGATTATGAAGGTATTTATGAAGACTATCCTATTGACTTAGAATCACATCAAGAAGTTCAGCAAATTGAAACTACTACATCATCGAATTCACCAGGTTATACAATATTGATTTCAATTCAAGTTATTGTGACAATTGGTTTATTTGTTACGGAAAAAAAGAAGTTTTAGTAAAACTCTCTTTTTCTTAATTTTTCATTCTTCATGATAAGAGATATTTAGCAACCCAGTTCAGAATTAATTTGGATTATTCTTTCCGTTATTTCTTTAATCTCATCAATCAATTTATTATTTTAGCAACGCTCATAGATGATTTTTTTAGTTTCAAGATATATTCCAAGCAAAGAATTTTAATTTCATTAGCGAGAATATTATTTGAGTATAACCTTGAGGGATGAATTTTATATGCGTTTTATGAAATTTAAATTTAT
>JAEORM010000021.1 GCA_016840905.1 Candidatus Gerdarchaeota archaeon
AAGAATTAGTTGATTTACTACTTGGTATGTGAAATGTTTATTCGGAAAAAAAATAGAAAAAAAAACATCTTAATTGTTAATGCAATACCGAATACCAACTAACAAAATACCATTCATTGAACATTATTATCTTATCATTCTGCTATTCTTTCATTAGATCTTAAAGAGTTACTATTTATTGATCACAAACTCTTTCAGTCTTCTTATAAACGATATTTCTTTAGTATCTATAGACTTTTTAACTCAATTCTTAATATCTTTTCAGCGATTCAGATAAAATTGTTCATAATGGTATTTCAATTGTTCTTTTTATTAAATAAAAATCATATGAACAAAAATTAGATTGAGTGAAAAATAAACGTTGGAGTTAAATGAAATAAAGGAATTTAAGGCAAACATTTGGAAATCATATCTATTTCATTTATTAATGGGAGCACATCTGATTTCGGGTATTATAACGATATTTTTCATGACTTGGGGAAAATTATCATTCGTTGAGATAATGTATCTGCAGAGCTATTTTTGGATAATGATCTTGATCTTTGAAATACCCTGTGGAGCGATTTCGGACTATTTGAGTCGAAAAACGGCGCTCTTCTTAGGAGGAATTACAACGGCGATTGCGGCTATAATATATTCTATAACACCTAATATATTCATGTTTATTCTAGGCGAAACTTTATGGGCTTTTGGTGAAGCACAGATATCAGGTACGAATACAGCAATCATGTATGATACATTAAAAAAGTTCAATCGGGAAGATGAAATTGCTAAATTTTCAGCCAGAAATGTCAGCTTTTTTGTAGTAGGAATTGGAATCTCCGCACCCTTAGGTTCATTACTCACTTTAGTGATATCAATACAATTAGTAGTTACTTTAATGTGTATCCCATTTTTCAGTGCCGCAATCGTAGCTTTGTCTCTAAATGAACCAAATCACCAAATTCCGGAAACTTCGGATAATTCTCAAAGCTATTTCGCAATAATTAGATCAGGAATAAAAGAACTCAAGCATAACAAGAATTTGAGAACTCTAGCATTTGATCAAGTCATAGCAGAGGGGTTGATATTTTTAATTTTTTGGACATACCAACCTTACTTAATAGAATTTGGAATTTTAGTTGCCTATTTAGGATTCATTGGCACAACGATTACTATAATGCAGGTAATTTTCATGAACCTGGTTCCAAAGTTATATGAGAGAATGGAAAATAAAAAGAGATTATTATGGATTTTTACGATAATCCCGGGATTGGCTTTTATATTGTTAGCCATTCTAAGAATTTCCATGATTATCATTGTTCTTTTCATGATAATCGTTGGATTTGGAATTTCTAGGAGCATCATTCACGTGAAAAGTATTAATACACAAATTGAAACCGAAAATAGAGCAACGGTTCTCAGCACTATAAACATGTTATCAACATTGATTAAAGCCGTATTATTTCCCATTGCGGGGTATATCGTGATGTCAAGTCTAAGAAGTTGTTTTATCGTATTAGGAATTATAATGATAAGCATTGCACTCTTTTCAAGAGTAGAGAATAAACATCTTTTATAATTTTTGTTTTCAATAAATTGACTAAAATTGAATCAATAAAGCACATACCATAAATTTTAATTTAAATGAAATGTTCTATAATATATTCTTAAAACATATTAAAAGAAGGTAAATAATAAAATGGTTAAGTGTGAATGTCCTTCCTGCTTTTTCGAATTTGAATTAGATGAAGGAACGATAGTAGGAGAAGTCATCCCCTGTGAAGATTGCGGTGCAGACTTGGAAATCATAAAGATTGAGGGAGAAGTTGCAAAAGCTGAAGTTGCAGAGATGACTGATGAAGATTGGGGCGAATAAACAAGTTATATATAAATCATTTCAATCCTTATCTAAAGTTTTACTGATTAAAATTGCTAATTTTTCCCCAACTACTTGTGTTAATTGCTCTAATGATGCATTTTTAATCCCATTAATATCTCCGAATTTATTTAATAACTTATTTCTAGTCGCTGGTCCTATTCCTTTAATTTCATCTAAAATCGAACCAGATACCCTTTTTTCTCTCTGAGTTTTATGTAATTTAACAGCAAATCTATGTGCTTCATCCCTAACTCGCTGAAACAACTTCAGTAGAGGTGAATTTTGTTGTAAGATAATCGGTTCTTTCTGGTTGGGAACAAAAATTTCTTCAAATTTCTTCGCTAAACCGATTATTGGAATTTCAAGTCCCAATTCATTTAGAACTAAAAGAGCACCATTCAGTTGTCCTTTTCCACCATCTATTAAGATTAAATCAGGTAATTCATAATTTTTTTCTAACAACATTTTATATCTCCTCCCGATGACTTCTTTCATCATGGCAACATCATCAGGAGTCTTTTTGGTCTTAATTTTATAATAACGATAGTATTTAAGATAGGGTTTTCCTTCCAGAAAATAGACCATTGACCCCGTTGCATCTTTTCCTTCGATATTTGAGATATCAAATCCTTCAATGATCCGGGGGATTTTTGGTAAATCAAATATTTCTTTAGCAGTTTCTAACGCCATTATGGTCTGATTTTCTTCTTTTCGTCTTATTTCTTCCATCTGAATTTCTTGATTGACCATCACCTTGGCATTTTTGTTTGCTATCCTTACTAGACCTAGTTCGCTTTCTAATGGTATCCTTACTAAAATATTTGGTTTAATATCTTTCATTATTTCCTCGAACATGCTTAATCCTTGAAATAATTCGGGAATAATAATTATATCCGGAATATTTAGCTTAATTCCTTGATAATATTGTTCCAATAAGGATCCAAGCAATTCATTCTTAAGGATTAGCTTTTCCCTTAAATCTAGCATGAATGGACTTTTGCTTGAAATTTTTCCGTCTCTTACATGAATGATAAGCATCGCAACATATTTTTGTTCTTCATCAGAATAAAATCCAATAAGATCTTTATTCTCATTACTGTCAAGTAAGACATTTTGATTAGATGTGGAACGATCAATTGCTTCTAGTTTGTCCCGCCAAAATGCTGCTGATTCATAATTCTTCATTTGAGCCGCCTTCTCCATCTTATCTTTAAGTTCGTTTTTTAGAGCTAAAGTATCACCTTTTAAAAATAGTGAGATTTGATTGATATTTTCTAAATACTCCTCTTTACTTATGGCATCAATGCAAGGTCCAGGGCATAATTTCAACTGATAATAAAGACAAGGTCTTTTCACTTTTTTTACTCTCTTTTTACAGGAACAATAAGGAAAAATTTTTCTTAGATCA
>JAEORM010000215.1 GCA_016840905.1 Candidatus Gerdarchaeota archaeon
GATGTTTCTTTAATTAAACTACTAGAAAAACAAGTATATTGCTCATTATTAATTCTTCCAGTACTATTAACAACAGTTTCATCTGAAGCACATTTAATGTATCTCAAAGAATAATAATTCTCTTCTTTAATCCAAAGAAGATGAACACCTCCATCAATACTAGTTTCAATGTTAATGAAATTAATTGCTTTTTCTGATCTTGTTAGATTTTTAGGAGTAGTCCAAAGTTTGCTATTTTCGTTATAAGTTGTTAAAAGTAAATCTTGTACTATAGAAAAATTATTGCTTGTTGACCAAGCTAGTCGTAAATTATTATAATCTCCAGCAATATCGAATTTTATAGGGTTAGTAGAATTCTCTAAAATCCATGGTTCTGCAAGCCAATGTTTTGTGGTAATATTGAATCTTTGTAATTGAATGTAGCTATTCCAGCCAATAATTGTACTAGACCTACTTTTAGCTACCCAAGCTATATTGATAGTATCATTATGAGAAATTGTTACAGCAATATCATATAGAATATAGTATTTTGTAGTAATAAGATTATCAACTTTTATTTCAGAAGTTATAAGATCATATTGTAAATGGAATATTCTTTGATAGGTAGATATTTCCATAAGAAAGAAAATGTGTAATATCTTATTGGAATCAATTACAGCTTGAAGATAATCAGCAGATTTTTCAATTCTGAAAATATGTTTTGGATTTGTCCAATTTAATCCATCTGGAGTTAATGAATGAATGATCGTTATTGTATAACCAGTAATTGTTAGAGGTTCTAATATGATACAATAATAGATGCCATCAGAATCAATGGTAACAGTATATTCATCATAATAAATTGATTTTGGTGATACATAGAGACTTTCACCCATTATCTTATCATCATAGCCAAAAGAATTAGTTGTAAAAGTATTTGAAATTGAATCTAAATCATTTTCTTCTATAGATGATATTGAATCAGATAAGTTATTATTTGAATTTATAGCTAAAAGATACCCTTTTGAAATTGAGATTTCAGGGTTGATATTTGATAGACTCAGAATTATAAATAGTAAAAAAACAATTCGTTTAAAATTTGTGACTGTTACCATAGCGTATCACAACATGTGTTTTACCATAATTTCAAATATACTGATTTTTGTTATTACACCCTATAGGAAATATATTAATTTTTTTTAAAGTCTTTTAGAATAATTAAATTATCTATAAAAAGATAAATTAAAAACAAGTCTATTGTTAAAAATATCAACTTCAAATTAAAGAGATATTGAATATGAATAGAACCAAAACAATCAGTGGGTCTTTTGATGAAATGATTTCTGAGCTTAATCAAGAATCATGTAAAAAAATGATAGTGATATTTGGTTTTTGTATAGCTATTTTTGATGGGAGAATTAAATCATTTTTACCTGAGGGAGATCGATTGCTTTTTGTAAAAAAAGATGAAACCTTGGTTCTTCATGGTTCAAAAGGTGTCAAACCATTAAACTGGCAAATTGGTGGAGCTGGTAAAATAAATTATTTAGTAGAAGATAATAAATTGGTTGTAAGAACCTTTAGACCAAAAACTACTGAGTCTTTGGAAATTATTTTTTCAGAAATTTACCAAATAACAATTTTTGATGCTCATGATAGCGCCACTTTAAGTGTTTATGGTTCTGAGACAGATCTTTCCAATTATCTTTACGATAATCCAACAATTATAGACAAAAATTTTCAACCAACTGCTCGAGAGTATGAAACACCATTTGGTTTTTTGGATTTACGAGGAGTTGATAAAGAAGGTAATATAGTTATCATTGAAGTAAAGAAGAGAAGTGCTACCCCTGCGGATGCACATCAATTGAAAAGATATGTTGAGTATTTTGAAGAAATAGAGAAAGTTAAAGTAAAAGGCATTTTGGTTGCCAAAGATTTTAGCGAAAAAGTAATGGCTGTTTTACAAGCAAATGACCTTGAAGCAGTAGCTGTTCCATGGCAAGAAATCTTTCCATCTCTGTCAAATGAAAAACCAACAACAACTTTAGATGATTTTCTTGAGAAAAATAAATAAAAGATATTCATTTGTTATAATAATGTTTAATATAGCAATTTCATAATCAATATTAGTTTACGAGAGGGCTAAAATGGCTGAAAATAACACACCAATTAATACAATTGTTTCATTTATTTCTGTATTAGCAATTGCAATTTTTACCATTATCTTGATATATTTACCTTTTACTTCATATGAATACACATATCTATCAGATGTTTATATTTACAAAACGTTTTATTTTGGCTATTGGACTCATTTCAAAAATGGTGAATTATGGGCTGATGGTGGTGCCAGTTTATTAACTAATTTTCAAATTGCTTCACCAATACTAATCATAATTGCTTTAGTTTTATCATTTATAACTTTGCCAAGTCTAGCTTTATCCTTGACTAAAGCAGACAATTATTTTAATAAACATCGAAGGAGTTTTGGAGTTGCTTTTACGTTTAATGGTCTTATTGGGCTAATTGGAATATTAGTTAATTTAGGATTTATAAATTACCTAAAGGAAACACAATATGGAACAAATCTTGGAGCAGGGTTTATTGTTGCTATAATTATATTTTGCATCTATATTCTAGTAGGAATTACTGCAGCAGTATATCCAAGGAAATGGTCTATGGAACCTTCAAATCTGGTTGAATATGAATATTAATTCGACTTCACATGACCATTTAAGAAGTGTAGAATATTTCCCAGAGAAAAATATTCAGCACACCAAGGAAAGTTGCAATAACACCGATTAAGCTTATCCAATTAATTTTTTCACGATTAATTAACCATGAAAGAGGTATGGAAAATAATGGACTGGAAGATCCTATTATAGCCACTATAGCAGCATTTGATAAGACAATTGCTTCAGTATATAGAAAGGCACCTATGGAAGTTCCTAATATTGATCCTAATATTAAAAACAACCAAATGTTTTTTCCCCATTCTTTTACCTTTTGCTTTTTATCGAAAATAGTGAATGTTGATATTATACCTGCTGCTACCGGAAATCGAATGAGATTACCTAAAATATTGCCTATAAAATCAGCATTCTCAACACTAGCTAATTCTAAAACATCCTTTACTTCATTAAAAGCTTTATCAGTTAATACAGCACCAATTGACCATGCTAATGCTGCTATCAAACCTACAACAATACCGATTATTAAAGTTCTTTTAGATTTTTTTAGACCTATTTGATTTATGCTTTCTACTTTATTATCATCAAGATTTATTCTTGAGTCTATGTTTTCAGATGAAGAAGAAATCATAGTTGACCTATGAAAAAGATTGTCTTGCTGATTTTTTCCTATAGCTATAACACTTACTCCTATTACAATAAGAAAAAGTGAAATATAAAAATAGAAAGGAATTTGTTCATTTAAAATTAGTATATATAAAACTGTAGTCATTATTGGAAAGGTCATCGAAATAGCTAAAGCAACTGTAGTTCCCAATAGTTCTTGAGCTTTGAAAAAAGCAGTGTCACCGGCAACTTGTCCAAAAATAAAACTTAGTATCAACCATAACCAAGTCATTCCAGGGATTAATGCCAATAATTGTAATTTCCAAAGTATAAGAGCTAACAGTAAATTTGTTATTAAACCAACAATTGTTCTAAAAGAATTAATCTGTGATGGTGAAACAAATTTATCTATACGGCGAAAAATAACATTTGAGCTAACGAAACTGAAAACAGAAACAACAGCTAATATCTCACCAAGGACAGGAACACTCATACTGAGAAGGTAATCTAATTAATATAAAAGCAATACTACAGAATTTTAATTTAAGAATAAAATGTCATTCGTGCTTTATTTTCTAAGGAAAAATGTTATTTATTGAAACATAGAAGTAGAAGCTATGACTTCCTTTTCACTTGCATCAAAAGAAGATATCTCAATAGTACTTTGTGGAGCTGCTGGTCAAGGGATAAAAACGGTTGAATTATTCTTAACTGAAGTTCTTCATGAAGCAGGTTACCATGTTACTGCAACCAAAGAGTATATGTCTCGAGTGCGTGGTGGTACTAATTCCACTGAAATCAGAATATCTTCAAAAAGAGTTAGAGCGTTTATTAATAGAATTGATATTTTTATTCCCCTAAACGAAACAGCTATTTCACGTTTACGAAATAGAATATCCAAAGAAACTATAATTATTGGTGAACCAGAATTTATTGAACATGAAATAGATCCTTCAAAGTACAAAGTAATTGAAATACCTTGGACTCAAATTGCTCAAGAATTAGGTAATCAGATTTATTCCAATATTATAGCTGCAGGGGTTATTACTGAATTATTTAATATAGATAGACTCATTGGTGAAAATTATATTAAAAATAGATTTGCTACAAAGGGAGAGGATATTTTTACTAAAAATATTGAAGCTTTCAATAAAGGATGTGAAATTGCTAATACTCTTAAGGAAGAAAAAGATTTCAAAATAGCTATTAAAGGAAATCATGAAGCTAGTAATGAATTGATGTATGATGGGGCTTCTGTTGTTGGTATGGGAGCTATTGCTGGTGGTTGCGATTTTATTTGTTCATATCCTATGTCTCCTTCTACTGGTGTACTTATTTTCCTAGCAAAACATTCTCATGAATTTGATATTCTAGTAGAACAAGCAGAAGATGAAATCGCAGCAATAAATGCAAGTTTAGGGGCTTCTTATGCAGGTGCACGAGCATTTGTTACTACCTCAGGAGGAGGATTTGCCTTAATGGGTGAAGGTTTAAGCTTGAGTGGTATGACAGAAACACCTATTGTTATACATATAGCTCAACGTCCTGGACCTGCAACTGGTTTACCAACGAGAACTGAACAAGGAGATCTTGAATTGGCATTGTATAGTGGTCATGGTGATTTTCCCAGGATAATTCTTGCACCATCTAGCTTAGAAGATGCCTTTTTCCTTACACAAGATGCTTTCAATATTGCTGCTAAATATCAAGTTCCAGTTATTATTCTAACTGATCAATATTTTATGGATTTGTATTATAATTTTCCAAAATTAGATATCTCAAATATTGAGATAGAGAAGCACATAGTAAAAACTGATGAAGGGTATCAAAGATATTTACTTACTAATAATGGTATTTCACCCAGAGGTATACCCGCTTTTGGAGCTGGTTTAATTAGAGCGGATAGTGATGAGCATGATGAGGATGGATTTATCACAGAAGACTTAGAAAATATCCGTCCAAAAATGGTAGAAAAGAGATTGAATAGATTAAAAGAAATCGAGAAGGGATCAATTACTCCATGCCTTTTAGGGCCTAAAAAATATAATACCTTAGTTATAGGTTGGGGTTCAACCTTTAATGCACTGAAAGAAGCTTTGAATGAAATTAATAATGATACAGTATCATTACTTCAATTCACTCAGCTTTATCCATTACCAAAAAATACCAAAAAATATCTCGAGAAAGCTCAAAAGCTAATTATTGTAGAAAATAATGTTACAGGTCAATTTAGTAAATTATTGAAACTCTATACTGGTATTGATATAGAAAATAAAATCCTGAAATCTAATGGAATGCCGTTTTCAGTGGAAGAGCTAACGAAGAAAATCAAGAAAATTTTGGAGGTTTAAAGATGAGCAATAAAAATACCTTTGATTTAGAAAATGTAAATAATGCTTGGTGTCCAGGTTGTGGGAACTTTCCTATTCTTGCAACTCTAAAAGAAGTATTAATGGAATTAAATATCAAACCAAATGATTTGGTTATGGTTTCAGGCATTGGTCAAGCAGCAAAAACACCACAATATCTCAAATGTAACTATTTTAATGGTCTTCATGGTAGATCTTTACCTCCTACTTGGGCGATTAAAGCAGTCAATCCAAAGCTAACTGTTATAGCTGAAAGTGGTGATGGTTGTAGTTATGGTGAAGGAGGAAATCATTTCATTCATACTATAAGACGAAATCCTGATATTACCAATATTGTTCATGATAATTTCATATATGGTTTAACAAAAGGTCAAGCATCACCAACTTCACGATTTGGATTTGTTACTCCCGTTCAAATTGATGGAGTGATTTTAGATCCATTTAATCCCTTAACAATCGCTATTGGATTAGATGCTTCTTTTGTAGCTAGAACCTATGCTGGCGATAAAAAGCATATGAAAGAAATGATGAAATTAGCCATTCAACACAAAGGATATGCATTACTTGATATCCTCCAACCATGTGTTTCTTTTAATAAAATCAACACCTATAAATGGTTTAGCGAAAGGATCTATTATCTCGAGGATACACATGATCCAACTAATCGTTCTGAAGCATTAAATCGCGCTGCTGAAACTGATCGATTTCCATTAGGAGTTTTTTATATAAATAAGAAACCCACTTTTGAAGAAAAATTAGCTTTGTATAAGAATAATAAGAAACCATTATATGAAAGAAATCGAGACTTGAAGAAATTTGCAGAAAAATTCCTTTAGTCTCTTTAGCTTTTTTTTAATAAAATTTATCCACCAGGTGAACCATGGAATGGTGCATATTTGAACATCCATTCTTCCAATTCATCACTTGTAAGAGTTTCTTGCTTAACAATTGCATCTAATAATTTTAGTAGAAAAGTATGATGTCGTATTTCGTCTTTATGGATTTCACTAATAACCGTTTTAATGCGGTCATCATCATAAGTATTTAAAATCTCACGATAAGTTTCAATAGCTTTTGCTTCAAGGGCAATATGCTTTTCAATTGTCGCTTTTATATGATCAAAATTACTTTCTTCAATTAATGGAGTGGGTTCAGAAAGCATTGCCATTAATGCCCCCAATAACAGAGCATGTTTTTGAGAGTCCATTGTTATTCCACGGATAAGCTCTCTTACAAGAAGATTCTTAAGATCTTCAATACTTTCTCTTGATATATCAATGATTTCTTTTTCCAAGGCAATTTGTTCTTTAAGAAAATCAACTAATTTTTTGTCAACCATTTTGTATACCCCATTGAGAGTAATTAATAAACAATAATAATACGATTTAAAGCTTGTCAATAAATAAATTAAGTATTGGCAATGAAAAAGTCTTTAACTATATTAATTTATTAATTAAAAGAACTTAATATTTAGTAACAAAGGTGGAAAAGATACATGGTCAATTTCGATCCTAGTTTGCCTTGGCTGTATTTGGTAATATTTGCTGGATTCATGGGTTTTGTTTTAATCTTTGGGTTAACAGTTGGTTTAACACAAACAAAGAAAAAGAAAAAGAAACTTCAAGAAGAACAACAACAAGAGAATTCAACTTGAAAAAATAAATAATTAGAAAATTTTTCGCTCAAAAACTTTACATTCTTTCTCATAGTTTTTATTAATAAATAAGGATATTTTTACTTAGAATAATCAATGAGGTTAGAGAAATGCTTGAGAAGTTAAAATTTACTGAAGAACAAGGAGATAAAAATCCTTGCGATATAGAAGTATATGCATTGTCAACATGTGGTTTTTGTAATAGAGCATTAGAATTTTTAAGAACGAATAAAATAAAATTCAGATATATTTATGTTGATCTCCAAGATAGTGACTTAAGAATGAAAATCAAAAAGGAATTAGCTGATCGCTTTGAAGAACGTATAGGTTTCCCATTCTGTGTCATAAATAAAGGAGAAAAAATCTTAGTTGGATTTACTGAAGAGAAATGGAAAGAAGCATTTCTTACATAAGAATTAAATAAAAAATTGGTGGAAAAAATGACCCCTCCAAAAGTGGAAAAAACTAAAGAGGATGTTAGAAAATTCGTAGAAATGGTTGCTGAAAAACAGGGTTGGCATTTACACCCTGATAAAAAATTCCTTGAGATGTTAATTGAAGGACTTATGACTAATTACAATAGATTTGGTTATTTTGGTTGCCCTTGTAGATTGCTTGATGGCGAGAAAAAAGCAGATGCAGATTTAGTTTGTCCTTGCGATTATTGTGTTCCGGACCAAGAGGAATACGGTCATTGTTATTGTGGTCTTTATCTCACAGATGAATTTTATGAATCAGGAAAAATGCCAGATGGTATTCCTGAAAGAAGGCCAAAAGATAAATGGTGAGAATAGTTCATTTATCTTTTTTATACCATTTATTATCGAATTAAATTTTCTTAACTAACAAACCTTGAGGATCAATTCTTATATCGGGTAATGCAGTTCCCTTAGTTCTATTTATTGCATTGATCACATTTTCTCTTTTATCATCAGAGGTTAGAGCAACCATATTATCACCTTTCCCGGCACCAGATAATTTTGCTCCAAGTGCTCCAGCAGAAAGAGCTGATGAAACCATTTCTTCCAACTCAGGTGAACTTACATTTAATTGCTTTAGGAGTGAATGATTTTCATTCATTAATAAGCCTAATTTTTTAAGATCGGAAGCTAAAATTGCATCTTCTGCTTCACTGACTATTTCACCTATTCGTGTAAATAATAAATTGGCAGTCCTGACATTTTCCTTTTCAAAATCTCTGACAGCTTTTACTATGGGTCCACTTGGAGCCTTAAAACCAGTATAACCTATAACAAAGTTAAGCTTATCAAAAGTTAATTGTTCAGGTTTCTTAGTTTGTTGATATTTTATAAGACCACCAAAAATTGATGTTGCTAAATCTAAACCACTACCGTATCCTTTTATTGACAGATTAATGTCAATA
>JAEORM010000216.1 GCA_016840905.1 Candidatus Gerdarchaeota archaeon
CCTGATATGAAAATTCTGTATGAGTTTAATATTTCATTTGGTAAAATTGGGAATCCTCGTTTCAAAGAATAATTGATCAATGTTTTTGGTTTTAGTGCTTCTCCTTCAGGAATTCGTAATTGTTTGGCAATAAGATACTTTACTAACCAAATACGTTCTTTTTCTTTTTGCTCTACAATTTCTAATCTGCTGACCAAATAATCTATCAAAGATTTGTTTGGTACACCTAAGTCAACCAAAAATAACTTACCTAGTAAAGGATGTTTTATCTTGGTTAATATTCTCCCAATATAATGACCTTTACTTGAATAGCATTCTCTCTTTAGAATATCTTTTTCTTCACTTATCAATTCTCCATCCCAAGGAGCTGTTCTATAAGGTATATCTCGAACAATACATTCAGGTGAACAAATAATTGATCCACGTTTGAATCTAATTTTATCTACAGGAACAATCCCCAATATTTCCGGAGGAGTTGATGATGAATCATCGGGATAATTGATATTTCTAAAATTAGCAAATTCTTGTAATCTACTTACATGTAAGGCTATATCTCTTTGTATTTGTAAAGCTTCCATAGCTTCTCTAATAACATAATCTTTTCTTTTCTCAGCTGATTCAAGTAAATCCTCAGTAACCCAGAGTGGTTTTATTTGATCGAATATTTTATCGATTACTGATTGATCTACTATTTCTTCAGATACTAAAATAAATCCTAATCTGTTTTTCTCAAACACAACTACTTCTTGTATATATCCTAGAAAATCTCTGCGGCTTTCATCAACTATATTAAAGATCTCTTTTCCAGCTAATTTCCATGCTTCTGTTGCTGCTTCGATTAGCTTTTCTGATACCATACTTGTTTTTACCGGTTTAATTAAATCTTGACTTTGTACTTCTGCTTGGGAAGTTGTAGTTGTTGCTGGAGGTGGTGGTGGTGGGAGTGATTGTTCAGATGAAGCTAAAGATTCACTATCCTCACTTGAAAGAGATACAATTTCCTCTTCACTAATAGGTTCTTCAGCATCTATAACCAACTCATCTGTTAAAGATTCCAAAGGTTGAATATCCTTTTGCTCTGTTTGAGGAGTTGTTATTCCTTCTATTTTTTTACTTGATGGTATAGGTGGTATTTTAGTTTCTTCTTCAGGTGGTGGTGGGGGCGGTAGTGTTTCTGTTGGTGGTGGAGGAGGAGGTAATGTTTTTTCTTGGACTTTTGCTTCTGGTATTTGAGGTACTTGTTTCTCATCAGTTATCACTAAATCATCTGTCAATTCATCTAAGTAATCTGATGGCTCTTTTTGAGGTGTCTTCTTTATATCACTTGAAAGAGGAACTATTTTTGCTTTTGGTGGTGGTGGTGGAGGTTTTGTTTTTGTTGTAGTACCATTAACTTCTTTATCAATTAATTTCTCTAAAATACCTTCAAATCCCTTGAAAATTAATTGTTTTGTTGCTTCATTCATTTTACCATTGGTATCTTTAATTTCAAATTGTGTATTAAAATCCTCCATACTACCAACAATTTCAACACCTATTTCTGGAACATATAATGGTTGAGGAGCATCAGGAATAACAAAGGAATCATCTATCTCGATTGACTCATTAGTCTCATCTGCTTCTATTGCTATGGAGGAATCAGTTGTATCTAGTAAAAATAACCCAATAGGATCATCAAGTTGTGCTGTAGTACTTAATGATTCTAAAAGAGGATCTATTTCTGTTTTAGAAATAGGTTTTTCTTTTGGAGGTATTTTTTCTTCCACTCCAACTTCTATACCAAATTCTTCTGGAGGGATAAATAAATCATGGGGATCATCCATTTCTAGAGTCTCTTTTCCTAAGAGAGACATACAGTTTGAATAGACTTTTACTTCATCATATAAAATATCGATATAATCTTTTAGTTCGTTTATCATTTGTTGAAAATCTAATAATGCTTTAAAATCTGGTAATCCATTCTTTTTGTTACTAGTACTAATATCAAGCTGTGAAGTTTTCATAGTAGCAAGCATTTCAGCCAAAGCTTTTCGATATTCACATCTTAGCTTTATTTCTTGTTGTAATTCTTTTGCTACTTTACTCAATTCTTCTTCATTAGAAACACCATGTCCAAAAGAGAATTTAAGGTAATTTTCTAAGGTAAATCTCAAGAGATCACCTTTAGAGGGATTTCGCTTTAGATATTTATCTCGAGCGCCATATCTATTTTCAGCTAATCTTAAATCAAAATCAAGTGTTTCTATTTTAACAGCAGCAGCATCTGGATTTACTTTTTTTTCTGCTAATAAAATTTTCATTTTTTGTATATTATGTTGTAAATCCATGATATTTCTATCAAGCTCTTTTATCTCACGTTTTATTTTCAAATGTCGATAAAAAGTTCTTGGAACATTAAAAGTAGGTAGTAAATCTTCAATCGAAATTTTTCCCACAAGTCGATCAGCACTCAAAGGGATTTCTTTAGCTATAACTGCTTGTTTAAATTCATCATCTGTTAATGCTGTTGCTTCATGAAGTTGTCTTTCTAATAATAACATCCGATTTTCAAAAATCTCAGAATCAATTTCCTCTAAGGCATATTGTTTTTCCAATTCCATAATTTCTCTAAGGATATTAATTCTGTTATGCATAATAGTACCACTTTATTACTAATATATTATTTTAGCTCTTTATTCTTTAAAAAACATAACATTCTGGTAATTAGGTTTTCATTTCATTAAAGTATAGAATGTAAGTTTTATTTTGCACAAAAATTATTAAATAAGTATAAGTTTCTTTTGTTAGTTCCATAACTTGTAATTGTTACTTCAGGAGAAAATTAATGACTGCTTTAGAATGGTATCATAATAATCAAGATTGGTTAATGCTAGTTTGCATGTTTGTAACTTTGATTGTAATATTAGGCACCTTTTATTTTTTAGGTAAAAAAGGACTGGATATTCTTTATACACGAAAAGGTGTTCATATAGCAGCAGGTTGTTATATATTCTTTTGGTTAATGGCTTCTGATGCAGGTTA
>JAEORM010000217.1 GCA_016840905.1 Candidatus Gerdarchaeota archaeon
ATTGATAGATTATTATTATTTATCACAGTGCTAATTTTCATTGGTACACCTTTAATTCTAGGTATTCTAAGTAAATATATTATTATCAAAATTAAAGGAAAGGAATGGTTTGATACAAAATATCGACCAGTTGTAGGAGTAATCTCAATGATTGCTTTACTCTCAACATTGATCATTCTATTTTCAATTAATGGTGATAAATTGATTCTTTATCCTAAAGAATTACTTCTAGTCTCTGCACCATTATTATTAGGATTTATTATTGTAGTTGGATTTAATCTTTTGATTACCAAATTATTTAGATTACAATATAGAGAAGCTATTATTACAACCATCATTGGTAGCTCAAGCCATTTTGAGATTGCTATTGCTACTGCTTTAGGGATTAGTGCTTTAGCAGCATTAGGAACCACAATGGGACTTTTCTGGGAAGTACCAATTATGCTAGGACTAGTGTATTTAGGTAAATGGTTGAATAAAAAAGGATTCTGGAAATACAAACCTAAAGTGAAAAAAGACCAACCACCAACACAAATATGAAAAATATGAGGGAGTAATTTCCTCTTTTTTTATTTTTAGAACAAACACTAATCAAGGGAAAATATTTTATTTATCTAAAAACTTTCAAAGAATATTATTTTATGAAAAACAAACAAGGTTATGAAACATTGAACGAACAGGAAAATATTTTCTATCTATCAGAAGAAAAAAAGAAAACAATTGATGAATTGATGAGAAAAGGGAGAAGAGATGTTCCAGATTTCTGTGAAGAGGGATTAAATGAAATAATCTACATTCCTGTTAAAGATGGCAAGTTACGTGTTTTTCATCATGTACCAGAAAAAATAGTCGGTAAGAGACCCATTTTATTTATGCCTGGATATAATTCTTTACCAGAAACATGGGTTGATTTCCATAAACCAAATCATGATTTGTGTGAATACTATTATCTTGAATCAAGAGAAAAAGCATCAAGTAAATTAACAAATCGATTAAAGGTAAAATTAACAATCAAAGAATCAGCTTATGATTTGATAAAAGCAATTAATTTTTTAGAATTAAATAAGAGGGATTTTTTACTAATAGCAACAAGCTATGGAGGTGGAATTGTTTTACAAGGATTAATTGAAGAAATATTAGATGCACCAACAATTGTTATTTTTGATCCCATAGCTCATTGGATTTATACAAGTAAATTCATAAATTTCATCAATATGATGACACCACCATTTATTTTGGGAATTTTAAGGAATATTATTGCTAATATCTATCTCAGGAAAATGGAAAATCAAACACAAAAGAAACGATTTCTTGCTTTCGTTAAAGGAACAAATGCGTGGAAGTTTAGAAAGAGCACTAATCAAAATAAGAGATTTGACATAAGGAGTAAATTACCAGAAATAACGAAAGAAGTAGCTATTTTCCATGGACCACTTGATAAATATCATCCTCGAGAAGCATACTATGAGTTTGCTAAAGCAATGCCAAAAGGAAGGTTTTTCTTTATGAATACAACCGATGAAAATCGTGAATTATTAGCCGGGGTAGTTGGCACTGAATATGCTAAAATTACTAAGGATGAAGGAACGCCAGAAATATTGAAACAATTCGAGATTAAAATTGAGAGATGATTGCTTAATTATAATTCTTTTATCGATCAGAAGTTTGTCACTATCAATAATTATTAAAAAAACAAACGTGGTTGTTCATTAGCAATTTATAATTAGCTTATATATCGGAGGAACAAATTTTACTTGACCAATACAATACTAGCGATTTTTATGGCAATATTTGCATACTCAACATTAAATATCGGATTGGTCCTTCAGAAAAAAGGAGCTTCGTTACTCCCAAAAATTGAAGAAGTAAAATTTTGGCAAAATATCAAGAATTTTTTTACAAATAAAATTTGGTTAATAGGTTTCCTTCTAACAGTCCTCTCTTTTATTTTTCTTGCAGTGGCAATGAATCAAGGTTCACTTTCAATAGTGGCACCTATGCAAGCGGTTGGTTTAATTGTCTTAGTTATCTTCTCATATTTTTATCTCAAAGAACGTATACGAATACCAGAATTGATTGCTATAGGTTTGATAATCATAGGGGTTATAATCTTAGGGATTACCAGCCCCGACGTAGATTTTTCATATTCCTTAGATGAAGTTAATAATTCATTTCTTCAATTAAAATCATTACTCTTTATTGGTTTGCTAACGTTTATTGTCATTGCTCTTTCAGCTTTCTCCTTCCCTAAGAAATTCCAATATACTAGTGCTATTTTTGCTTTTGGTGCAGGTATCTTCTCAGGTTTAGGTGATACTTTTACAAAAGCATTTATGAGTGGTTTAGATTTCAGTAATTTTAGTTCATCATTTGTTTTTGCACTCTCAAAATGGTATTGGTGGGTTTATGTGCTTCTTATGTCAGGATATAATATCATAGCAGGTATTTTCCCGCAAATAGCTTTTCAAAGAGGAAAAGCAGTTATTGTTACTCCAATTTTTTCAGTAATGTCACTTACTACACCAGTGTTTTGTGGGATAATAGTTTTCTCAGAATGGAATGATCTCGCAACATTAACATTAATAATGAAAATCATATCAATAGTATTGGTTATTGGTGGAGTTATTATTCTATCATATTTGAATGCGAAATCTAAAAATCAAGAAATAAAAGAAATCGTGATTGAACCTGTAACTCAAATTGCCACTGATGATTGAAGAAAAACTAAACATTATTGAAAATATTTTCTTATTTGATTAGCTAAAAAATCAGCTACTTCAGGAAGAGCAAATGGCCAAGCATAGATGATTTTAGTTTTAGGATAATCTTTTGATATTAATTTAATGGTTTCAGGAATATCTATCTCTGAATGTTCTCCTCCAGGAGTAATCATTGGTGTGGTAACGTAAATTGCTTTCGGATTGGATTCGAGAGCTTGTAATAAAGCATCTTTTACTGAAGGATTACAAAATTCATTGAAACCAATAAAAGTTTCACAACCAATTATTTTCTCAAGTTGTTTTCCTATTTCAATGGAACTTGTATAATAAGGATCATTATCTTTTGTTCGTTCCCAATTTTTCATCTTTTTTTCTATAGCTAATGCACGTTTCTTAGTAGCATCATCCACACTATTCGGATTATGTTCCAACCTAAGATGAACACCATAAAAGAAAGCCATTTCGTCCATGGGGAAATCTTTGGGAGGTGAACCATGCATCGCAAGTACAATTTTTATGTCAGAATTTAATTGATCATTCATCTAAAATACACTCATTTATTATTTGACAAAAGGTAACAAAAAAATTTGTTCTTTAGAAAGTAAAAAAAGAGATAAATGAGATAAAATTATCTCATTGATTTGATTATTCTTTCTGTGAACCAGTAATAGTAAAAGCCGGTAATTTCATAGGAGGAATCTTTGCTGGTCCGTAATTAATATCAGAATATTTGCCTATAAGATCGATATTTGCAAGGAATTTAAGAACTGAATCAGTGTATCTTAGGGTTTTCAAGGGGTATTGTATTTCACCGTTTTCAATTAACCAAGCACCATCTCGAGTCAAGCCTGTGAAAATTCCCTGAGTAGGATTGACAGCATTTTGATAATGGAAATGAGTAATGAGAATACCTTTCTTTGTTTCAGCAATCATTTCATCTAGATTTGAATCACCTTCACCGACAAAGAGATTTCCAGGGAATGGCATTGAACGACCACGGAATTTGGCATTGTGACCTGTAGTAGCAACACCATCTTTTGTAGCAGTAAGTGTATCATAAGCTAGATTTTTAACAACACCATCTTTGACCATTTCCAATTTTGTTTTAGGCATACCTTCATCATCAAAAGCTGCACGATAGACTTGTCGCTTATCAAAACCATCGTCCCAAAGATTGAATTTTTCAGAAAATGCTTTCTCACCAATCTTATCTCTAATGAAGCTAACATAATCTTGATACATAGCAGCACTAAAACCAAAGTAGCTCATAAAGAACATGAAACCTCCTACTGCAGCAGGTTCAAGAACAACTTCATAAGTATCAGGTTCGATGAATTGCATACCAAAACCATTAGCAGCTTTTTGAGCAGCTTGTTCAGCAACCTCTTTGATTTTTAGTTGAGTGAAATCTTGACGATTATCAGCTGACCAACCAGCAGTTTGTTCAGAACCATCTTCAGCAAGAACAGTTAAATTGACATTACTACCAGTGCCAATTTCATGAGCTTCAACACCAAGGGAGTTCATAAGGATACGTTCAGCAGTAACATTAGAGATAGCACCAGCAACAGCTTTAATTCGCTTATCAATTGCATGAGCGCTATTAATAGCTACAGTAGCAAATTCAGCTCGTTGTTCAGGAGTAGCATTAACAGTATTCATAGAAACGGTTTCAGAAATAGGAATTTCTGTTAGAGGTTGAGGTGCAGGAATGGATTTGAAATCTTTATTTTCAGGTGAAATCTTAGCGATCTTCACTGCATCAGCAACAGCAGAAGCAATAGAAGCATTATCAAGAACTTCAACAGAAGTAGAACCTTTCCTTTTACCAATGTAAGCAATGGTTGTAACATTAGCGTGATTTTCAGCAACGTTTTGATCAATAATACTATTAGCTAAACGAGTTAAAGCAGAAGTTCGTAAGGTAATAATAACTTCAGTTTGAGTAGCTCCCAGTTTTTTAGCTTCATTAAGAACGAAGCGACCTTTTTCAAATAATAAATCCTTATTGATTTCCATCTTGTGCAGTAGCCTCCTTAGTAACACCTATTCGAACGTTATTAAAACGTGCTGTACCACAACCATGACCAACATACATCACTTGTCCTGGCTGTCCTTTACCACAGTTAGGAGTACCTAACAATTGCCAATCATCTTTTGAGTGAGCATCCATTCCTCCCCAAAATTCTGGAGTTATACCAGTGTAAGTAGGATTCTTAATTATATCACCTATTTCACCATTAACTATTTCCCAAGCAATTTCTGTTCCAAATTGGAAGTTCAATCGCTTATCATCTATACTCCAGCTCTTATTAGTGATCATGAGTATTCCTTTTTTAGTGTCAGCTATTAATTCATCTTGTTTCCAATCACCAGGCTCAAGATTGATGTTAACCATTCTTACTATAGGTAATTTTTGTGGGCTGTCGGCTCGCATACCAGCTGAGCTTTTTTCTAATCCAAGTATTGCAGCTGTTTCCCTTGAAGATTGATAACCTACAAATAATCCATCTTTTATCAGTTGAACTCTCCGAGCTGATACTCCTTCGTCATCATACCCAAATGTTCCTAATCCACCTGGTAGAGTACAATCTGCTACAATATTGACATGTTCACTACCATACTGCAATTTTCCTAGTAAATCAGGAGTCATAAAACTTGTTCCTGCATAAGCTGCTTCTGTGCCTAGAACTCTATCTAATTCTGTTGGGTGACCACAGCTCTCATGGATTTGAAGCATTAATTGATGACCACTCAATAGTAAAGTCGTTTTTTCAGATGGACAAGATTTTGCTGCTGTTAACATAATAGCTTCTTTTGCAGTGTTCTCAACATTTTCTAACAAGTTCAAACTTTCAAAATATTCATACCCTTGTGAAGAGAAGTTTCCTCGAAAAGAACCTGGGAAAGATCGTACTTGAGGTTGTGAACCAGGACTTACTGCTGTACATGAAAACCCTCCTCCACAGAAAGTTATCTGTTGGGTAATATAAGCTCCTTCTGTGCTAGCGAAGATTTTATCCTCTCGATGTCCTCGATAATCTGCCTGAGTTAATTTTATTTCCTCAGGATTGTATTCCCTTAAGCGTTTATCGATTTCAACTAAAGTAGCTATTTTCTCTTCTGTTGGAACAGCAAAGGGATCTTTCTGATATTTTGTTTTATAATCATCCTCTACAGCCTTCTCATCCACAAATTCAATTGGTTTCTTTCTTGTGGAGCCCGAAGCTTTAGCTATTCTTACAGCAAGTTTAGCTGCACGTTCAAGTTCATCAGGAGTAATCATATATGATCCTGCAAAACCCAAACCGCCATTAGCTATTGTTCTTATACCAAATCCTTTCTCTGTCGACAAATTCAGAGCATCGATATTTCCTCGTTTGATTGAAATATCTTCATCTTGTATCGTAACCATACGAATATCGGCATAAGAAGCGCCTTCCTTGCTGCAAATATCCAGTGCTTTTTGTATTAGATCTCGCATGTTGTATTTGCACCAAGATGTTAAGTCTAATTGAATTATTAATTCTTTCTAATAATCTTGAACATTCAATTATTTTTTAATGATTAGATTTTAGAACAATTATATCATATTCAAAGAACTTAAAAAGTATAATAATAATTAATCCTAGGTAAATTATTATCACAAAAAGGTATATTGAGGATATTAATTGTTTATGAAAAAGAAATTAGAGATACTTTGGGAAGGATATTTGCCAATTACTAATGTTCTTTGGAAATACAATCCTTCGGAATCAATTATTTTATCAGACTCAACAAAAAAAGAGTGTGAAAAATACTGGACCAAACTAACCGAACAATATCCTAACATTTATGATGGAACTCTACTTTCAGTTAATAATATTGATTATCAAGAAAACGATATTATCTTTCATTTAGGAAATATACGTTACTCTGAGCTCTCTTATCATTGTAAGAACAATTTACAATTAGAACACTCAATTGGTTCATTAGGTTTTCAAGCACTAATATACAATCTCTCCCACACTGACATTTTGATTGGTCAAAGAGCATCAACATCTGACTATCGACCGAATTTTTATGGAACACCGGGAGGGATATTCGAAGCTTTTGATGTAAAAGGAACAATTAGAGATGCTTGTATAAGAGAAATCCAAGAAGAAATTTTTACAGCAATAAAACCCGAATCTATGAGATTATTAGCTATTTTTAGAGAGGAATCTTTTACAGCTGTTGGATTAATCATTGAAATTGAAACATTAAAGGACAAAGAGACCACTATTATTAAAGGAAATGAAGAATGGCAGGGTAATCAACTTCAATGGTTGCCGGTTTCAAAATTAATTGAACTTAAAGATGATACGCTTATGGATAGTTTAATTTATGTAAAATATCTGTGATGTTCAATAATTCTTTTCCTTTTTTTATAATAATATTCAATAATGAGTAAACTCTTGTTGGATGCAAATGGTAATTTTAGGTGTTATTAAATGACAAATAAAATTGTTGGAGATTTAAAGGAGCTTTCACAAATAGTTGGTATTGCTTCTCGAGAAAGCAGAGTTGTTAAAGCGATCAAACAGAAAATTGATGGTCTTGCTGATGAAATTAAAGTAGATATTAGTGGTAATCTTATTGCTACTCTTAAAGGAACAGACAATGATGCACCTGTTCTAATGCTTGATGCCCATACAGATGAAATTGGCTTAATCGTTAGACATATCACCCCAGATGGGTTCATTTATTTTGCTAAAATCGGTGGATTTGTTGACCTAATTTTTCCTAGCCAAACAGTTATTTTTGTCCCCGATGATGAGAGCAAAAAACCTGTTTATGGAGTGATTGGTATTAAACCTCCCCATATTACCGTACAAGGTGAAGGAGCAAAGATTCCTAGCGCATCAGAATTAGCTGTTGATATCGGAGCAGCTTCTCTTGAGGAAGTTAATTCCCTTGGAATCGATATAGGAACTACTGGTACTCTTGTAGGTGAATTTAGAGAACTTGGAACTGGCAAAGTTCTTGGTAAAGCTTTTGATGATCGCACTGGTTGTGTTGTTCTTATTGAAACTCTTCGAAGATTAGCAAAAAATAGACCTAAAGGGACTATTGTTTTCAATTTTGCTTCTGGAGAAGAAGTTGGCGCTCGAGGAGCTACCACAGCAGCCTATACCTTAAATCCAGATATGGCTTTAGCTATAGAGAATACCACTGCAGGTGACACTCCAGGTGTTTCTAGTCAAGATTGTCCTACAAAGTTAAGTGAGGGTCCAGCGATCACTATTGCTGATGCATCATTAATCGTAAATGAAAAAATCGTCAATAAATTGAAAGCTCTTGCTAATGAATTAAAAATTCCTTGGCAGTATAAACGACCTCTTTCTGGAGGAACTGATGCTGGAAGGATAGCTTTAGTTAGAGGAGGAATTCCTTCAGGTGTTGTTTCTGTTCCTTGTAGATACATTCACAGTCCAGTTAGCATTCTTGATCCTAAAGATATAGAAAGAGCATGTGATTTAGTTGAAGCTTTTGCTCGAAGTTTCACTGAATTGCTTTAATCTTTCTTTTTTCATTTCTTAGTATATCACAATAATTTTAAAGAAAAATTAAAACAAACAAACTCAGTTGAAAGATTAATAGGAGAAATATCTTAAATGGTTACCACAGATTTAAGGCCTTTTTTCAATCCTTCCAGTTTAGTTCTAATAGGTGCATCAGAAAGACCAGGATCAATTGGTTTTATGCTTGCCAGTCATCTATTGGAAGGAAAATTCGAAGGCGATCTTTACTTCACCAATATTAAGCGTGATGAAATATTGGGACATAAGTGCTATCCTGATCTTGCTTCTCTTCCTAAAGATCCCGAATTAGCAGTTATTGCCATTCCAGCAAAATTCGTTCCTGCTGAATTAGAGAACTGTGCTAAACGAAATATTCACCATGCAATTGTTTTGAGTGGTGGTTTTTCTGAGGTAGGTAATAAAGACTTGGAAGATGAACTTATTAAAGTGAGTAGAGAGCATGATATTAGAGTCATTGGACCTAATTGTGCAGGGATTGCTTCAACTCATACTAAAATGATTGCTGCCATGGAGAATAATTACATTCCTGGAGGATTATCCATCATCTCTCAAAGTGGTGCTCTAGCGGGATCTATGATGTTACGTGCAACATCAGAAGGATTAGGAATTGATAAATGGATTTCTTTTGGTAATGCATCTGACGTTGAAGAAGCTGAATTATTGAAATATCTTGCTGAAGAAGAAAATTCTCCTACTAAAGTTATTTTTCTTTATCTTGAGGGAGCTACCCATGGTCGTAAATTAATTGAGGCACTAAAAGAAGCTACTAAACTTAAACCAGTTATTTTCTTAAAAGGTGGTCGTTCAGCTATTGGTAATAAAGCAGCTATGACGCATACTGCTTCACTAGGTGGCGACCCTAAGATCTATCAATCAGTAGCAAAACAAACGGGAGCTATCTGGGTGGAATCACTTGATGAAGCTTTTGATACGTATGCCGTACTATCCACCTATGGTGATCGTGGTGGAGAACGTGTAGCAATTGTAACAAATTCAGGTGGTCCCGGTGTTCTTACTTCAGACAATTTAGATTTCATGGGATTAAAACTCAATCAACCTTCAAAGGAATTACGTGAAAAATTAGCTGGTTTACCAGAAGCTTGTCCTCGAGAAAATCCCTTTGATCTTTTAGGTGATGCTACTCCTGAGCGTTACGAATTAGCCTTAAAAGCCCTCGCTCAATCAGGTGAGTTTGATACTATTATAACTATCATGGTTCCACCTGGTGATGCTGATGTAGATGGTGTGGCTCAAGTCATGGTTAATATTGCTAAAGAGGATCATAAAACAGCAATAATTGGTTGTTTATTAGCAGGTAAAAAAGTGGAAAATGCCATTAAAATTCTAAGAGAAAATAATATTCCAACTTTTCCAACACCAAAACGTGCTGCTTGGGGTGCTCATGCTCTTCAGATGTGGCAAAAAACGAAATCAGAGTAAATGGTTTGAACCATTTACTTCTTTTTATGCAACTGGAGTTATTATTATTTGAGCTAACGATCTTATAAATGAATAGAACGTATCAGCAGTAGATTTTCCAATGTATTTCTCATTTAAATTACTAAAGAATTCTAGTGCTTTTAGTTCAGCTTTATTAAGTTCATTAAAAACTGATTTTCGAATGAATTCCTCTAAGGTTTGTGTTTCTTTCACTCGTTTTAGTGAATAATAATCAGTAAGAATTAGTCGTACTTCAGTTTGATCGTTTTGTATTTTCTTCAATTGGACATTACAAATTATTTTAAAGATGTTAGTCAATGCGTTTAATGGGGCATTAACAATTCCAAGAGAAATATACCAATCATTAGACTTCTCATCATATTTTACTATGCGATCATCTTTCACTATACTAAATGATTCTGAGAGTGCTGTCCTTATAATTTGATTGAAAGCAGGAACAATGTCTTCAACTATTGAATCCCTTATAATAACATGCTGATCCATGATGGTGTCCTTTTTATAAGAAGATCGTAAGTTAGCTAAAATTTTCCTATCAATTTCATCTTTGCTGGTTAAACGTTCATTTACCTTTGTTAAGCCACTCCAGAATAATACATCAACAATTTTATCTATAAATTGTGAATCAACCAACCAGAGAGAAGAGTAGAGCTGTATTAAATCTTGGAAATCACCAATTGTTGCAGTTGTAGCTGAAATATTCCTCACTGATTGTTCATTTATATAAGCGCGATATTTTTCTGGATGAAATTTGAAAGAAGGGTAGATATCTTTGGAACTATCCTGAATTAAAAATTGGAAATCTTTTCCCCCTGTAAGGAATTTTCGAAGAGCTCCTCCACCTGAGATTACATTCATTAACCATCTATAAGAACCTTTGAGATGTTTTAGTATAGAACCAAATTTTTGCTTGCCTGTTGCTGAACCAGCAGAAACTTTCATTTGTTTTTCTAATTCAGTTATGTTTAATTTCAAATCTTTTTGACGAGATTCTATAATACCTGCTGCAAAATTTATCCACAACGCTTCATTAACTACTAATTTCTCCAATAATTTTTGCAATTCACCTTCCATTTTCAAAGAAGGAATTTTCACTTGCAATGTTTTTAATTGGGCAGCGGTTATTTTTTCATTCTTTTTTGTTTCTAATGGTTTTATCCAACCTTTGTCTAAAGCACACTTTGCTAGTTCCATAGGGGTAGGAAGTATATATTTGAATTTTGTACTGCTCTCAATGGCTTTAACAGAATTGATGTCAAATAGATCACGACCATTTGGTCTTCGAATAATCCTGTCAATTATTAATTTAATAACATAAATACTTTGTAAATCTGTTGTTATTTGTTCAACTGTTTTAATCATAACATTAGGGGGAAATGGGAATTTCTCAGGACCAAAGATTTTTTGTAATATTTTAGCTAAGGTGGATTCTAATGAAGCTCTGAAGGATTTAAAGAAATACGATAAATTCTCAAATGTTTCAAAGTATTGTACAGTAGGTTTTATTTTTGATATACGATTTAATACTGTTTTTTTCGTAACTGGTACAATTGTAAAATCAAGCTTCTTCTCAAATTCATGAATACTATTTTCAACAATTTCAGAAACTTGCTTTCTACGTCCAATGTTTGTTTTTCCCAAACATTCGATTATCAACGAATAGACTATTTCTGGAACATCTCTAAATTGATAAGGTTGTATAACTTGTTGAAGAAAATAAAGTATCATTAAATCTTGGGTGTTAGGATTTGTTTCTTTAGAAATATCAGAATGAATTTGACCAATGGAATTATACAAAATCACTGCTTCATCTAAAGTTGTAGTAAATCTATCAAGTGTTTTTTTAGCATCAGCAGTAACATATTTACTCCAATTTTCAAAAGAAGGATCAGCATATAAAATAAAAGGATGATCACTTTTCAGTGCATTAAAGAAGTTTATTTGAGTTTTTTCTAAAATAACTTTCTCATTCTTCATTATTACAGTTGGTGAATATTTAGAAGATATCTCCCGTAATATAACCAATATCTTTTCATCGATCCATGTTTTATCTGCCAGTTCATCTTTCAAAATAGCGGTTAAGGTTTTTTGTACTTGGTCATCCAATTCAGATTTACTATAAATATTTTCCTTAGACATAGCAGCAAATTTTAGGGGATATTTTAGAAATAATTTCCGATAAAGATCCTGGTTTATATCAGAATTTAATGAAGAAACCGTCTTCTCTATTTGATCATTCTTTGCTACTAGAATTTTCTCAAAAATGAAACTTTCATTTATTAATTCAACTTCAGGCAGCTCATCTATTTCTCTTTTTGATAATGCCTTTGAAGAATCTTTCAATTGAGTGAAAATTCGAGTAATTTCTGCTTCTATTTCTTTTCTAGCGAGGGATGCTTTTTTGGTTAAGAAACCATCCATTATTTTAGCTATGTCATCTAAAGGATTAATTGAAGAAGCAAATGCTAATGGAAAGAAAGCATCAGCTTTAATCCCTTCTATATAAAAATACTTAGCTAATTCAGCAAGTAATTCTGTTTGATTCATGTGTGTTAATTTCTTGGCATTGTTCCCTTTTAGCCATGACTCAAATAAATCTTGATTTTGCCAAATTGATTCTAAGATCGCAGCTATTTTTTCCTTAATGGTTTTAGTAAAATAACGTATTTTATCAGCTGATCGTTTAAACATTTGATTAGCTACCATAGCAACGATTTCGTAAGCATCATCAATTCTTGGTATTAATCCAATACTTGTATAATCAGATTCAAATTTTAATACAATTTCCTGAGCGAGTATACTAGCAAAATCAACTACAAAATCAAGTTCCTTATCTTCCCCCTCAAATCCTTTAATAGCAATCAATATAATTGGTGTGTGATCTTTTACTCGAACAATTTTAGATGCAAGGATTCCATTTTGAAATCTCGAGAAATTTATAGCATTCTTCTTCTTATCCGAAGTGTCAGTTTCTCCTGCTAAACCAATTTCTTGGGCGAAATTAGCTAAAGCCCCTCCTAGAGCACTGACAAGTGAAGTATCTGTTTGGATAAAACCGATTGAAGCAAAATCGGTATTATCCTCTCTTGAAATTATTATTTGGGCATCCAATATATATAACCACCAATTTAACTATATTTAGTATAAATAATATCATATTTATTTACATTCATCCACACTAACTTAAGATGATGAAATTTTTTTATAATTGATTTTTTTTGTTTTTCTTTTAAAACAATTT
The DNA here is from genome assembly GCA_016840905.1 of Candidatus Gerdarchaeota archaeon. Next base: position 12,984 of record JAEORM010000217.1, read on the forward strand.
TGTTTCATTTACTCTTATTTCGAAGAAAATTAAATATAAAATGCCTCTATCAAAGTTTTTTTAACAAAAAAATTTCGTTTGTTAAAATCAATTTAATACTATTCACTCTAATAACCTTGAATAAATGGAAAAAGGTTTAACAAATGTCACTTGATATCATAAAAGAACAAAGAATCATTCGAACATTATTTTATTCAGTTATCCAATCTGCAGAATTGCTTAAAGATAACAAGGAATTAACAAACAAATTCATTTCAACAATATCAAAGTTCATCCGTGAACGTTCTTTAATTGATGAAGGCACGAGAGATATTAAAGAAATCATACATGAATTATTAGAAATTCTTGGTTGGAAAAGTGCAAAAATTGACTATAATTTAGAAAGAGGAGATGGTAAAATCTACCTTGGAAAAAACAGGTATATCACAAAGGAAATAGCGGATTCAGATGGAACACTTTTAGTTTTACGAGCATTTCTTGAAGGAATTTGTTATCCCATTTTCAATGCCCCTGTACAAGCAAAAGTTGTTTTATCACTAACAGCAGAGAGTCATTACAATGTCACTTTTCAAAAGGTTAAATCGTTAGAATCAGAAGTAAAAGAAATAGTTAGCGCCACTCCGAAAGAAATCTTTGATAAAACCATTCATGAAACGTTTACTATTGAATCTATATTTAATCCGATTTTTACTCGAGATCTACCCAAAGTTATCTTGTTTGAATCATTATGGAAAGTAATAACAGAATCCTATATTGCTAATTATTCAGCAGAAGAAGAGGAAATAAAAACAGCTTTGAAAAATCCTACTATGGAAAATCTTTCATTCATTATCCTAAGATTAACTGAAAGCGAACCTGAAAATGATATTCTAAATACAGCAGAAATTGTTGGAGAATTTTTAGTTAAATTGCTCAATACGAAAACAACTGGTCAATTATATGATACCCTTCAGCCAACTTTAAGAGACAAACATGCTGCAAGTTATCTTCTATATTATGATTGTCGGATTTTCTGTGCAGATAGGAAATTTGTTAATCGATGTACTTTTGTGCGTGGATTATGGATAGGTATTCTTAGTGAAATATTTGGGTTGCCTTTAAAAATAAAAGAATTACTTCACGCAGGTAAAAGAGATAGCTATTGTATGTTAGAGATAGCTATTGATAAAGATAGGTAAGATAGGAGCAAAGAAATTTCTCTCTATCTCTTATTTAATTCAGTGGCAATTAATGATCGAACTGTTGAAACAATATCATTCATAGTTAGATCGGTTTGTTCAGTTATTGTTTGTAAATCATCAAATTCTGGTTTAAAATGAGCAATTTCACCTTGTTTATTGTACGCTATTTTTGCTCGAACTGTAAATTCCTTATTTGATATCTTAATTGTAAATTTCTCTATTTTCCTATCAAGCATTATTTTTGAATTATAAGAAATTCTTACACCAATAGTGCTAGTTTGATTCATTATTTCAGAGGCAAACAGATTAACTTCCTCAGGCAAACAAATAACCGAAATCATTGTTCCAGGTCTACCTTTCTTCATATAGATTGGTGTAAGGTAAACATCCTTAGCACCCATCTCTAGTAATCTTTGACTTAGAAAACCAATAGTCTCTCCAGAGCAATCGTCAACATTTGTTTCTATTAAAGCAATTTCTTCTGTTGGATATTCATCTGTTAAAACGTTTCCTACTAATAATCTTAAACCATTAGGAGTTTTCTCAAATTCCTTGGTACCAAAACCTACACCTATTCTATCAATCGTCATAAAAGGACATTCAATAACAAATCGTCCTTTGAATAATTTCGCTAAAGTAGCAATAATTATTGCTCCTGTTGGGGTCAATAATTCACCTTTTAAGGAACCCATATGAACAGGCAACTGGTATTTTTTAATAATTTCAGCCACTGCAGGAGCAGGAACAGGTAAAGTTCCATGTGAAAAGGTAATAGTACCAGAGCCTAAGGCAATTGGTAAAACATACACAACAGCATCAAATAGATCAAGTTTATCCAAAAGATAAGCTGATCCAAGAATGTCCAAAAAAGTATCCAACGAACCGGCTTCATGCAAGTGAACCTTCTCAAGAGATTCACCATGAGCTGCTGCTTCGGCTTCAAATAAGATATTAAAAGATGTTCTACAAAAATCCATAGCCTTTTCTGAGAGGTTCAATAATTTGAAAGAATTTTCCAGTAATTCATTTGCTTGAGGTATTTTCAAATGACGATGAGGTTCTTTAAGCATAATTTTTAATTGAATACCTTCTAAAGCAAATTGCTTTTTGCGATTTAAATCAACGCCTAGTTCAACTTCATTAGCTAATTTTGTGGCTTGGATGATCTTTGACCCTATCTCTTGTAAAAGATCACTTCTTTTTTTATCAGCAATTTGAAAATCTTTTTCATCAGAATACATTAAATCAACTAATGCTCCAAGAAACATATCACCCGAAGCACCAGCATTTTGACCATCAATAATAAGTCCTTTCATTTTGATCTCTCAGTTACTAAGCTTCTCTAGTTCTTCTACAAATTACCCTTTAATAAGATTATTTCCAATAATAGTTAAAATTTCTATCATTAACTTTGGTCTATTGATTCTAAAATCAATTGTTCTAATATCCTACTCTTTGTATAAAATAGATCAGTTGCTTGATCACCTATATAGAGATCTATCAGATCACCCAAAGAGTTCAATGCTTTCAAATGATATTGGCGAAGATTTTCTTTCAAACCATCTCTTAGATAACCGCGTATTGATTGGGCTTTTTTCTTTCGGGAAATGATTGTTGGTAAAAGCTCAGCTATACTCAACCAGATTTCTGTTTTATCGTCAGCTTTTTTAGCAGTTTTAGCAAAATTCATTTTATCGAAAATTGGTTGGAGATATTTTGTATCTACATCGATAGTATCAATGATTATATAGCTATCTTTGGTGTTTGAATCTACACGTACAACCAAATCATCTTTAATTGAATCAAAAGCTACAGTAATAGAATCTCTTACTGCTTTATTAAATAATAGTGAAACTTCTTGTTCGATGCTATTTCTAACAATAGTTTCTTGGTCTTGTTTTTTACCTTTGATTGCTGCTTGCTGGAGATCTTTAATAACCCGCTTCTCCAAAGGAAGGTTTTTAGTGTCATTTTCAATTATTCGCCAAAGAATATCTTCTTTTAATTTACCAATGTACTCAGAATCCCTTACCCAAGTAGAAGCAAAAACTTCGATAATTTGTTCATAATGACCAAACATAGGATTTATTTTGATGGATGGATCTTCGTCATCCACTTTCAAAGTTTTAGATGAAAAATTAAGTTCAGGAAATTGCTCTTTGGCTGCTAATTGAGCTAAACGCTTTAAATCTTTTTTACCTGTAAATGCTTTATGAAGAGCACTTCCACCTGAAATTAATTGTTGGAGATTCTTCATAATTGATTTCATGGATTTAATGCTATCAACAACTTTCTTCTTGCCTGAAGAATTACCGGCAGTTGTTTTTGCTTTTTTCTCAAGATCTTTGAGTTCAAGAGAAGCTTGAGTAAGTCTATTAGTAAAAGCAGTATCTAAAAATAATTCAAACAATTTGGCATCAATGAAAGGCTCTGCTAGTAAACATGATAATTTATCAGTTTGCTCAAGAGAAGGTATTTCAATAATCTTACTTAGTAATTGATTATCAGAGGTTTTCTCTAGTTCTTTCTTTAGGTTAATAAGATTCTGTGTTTTAGGGATTGATTTAGACGGAGTAGAGCTTTTCTTTGCCTCCTGCATCCAACCTTTTTCTAAAGCTATCCGAGATAATTCGATAGGGGTAGGTATAAGGGAAGGAAATTTTAAGGTGGAAATGAAAATCGTTTCTACCTCTTTTTTAAACAACTCTTTAGCAGCAGCTTGTTTAGCTAATGAATTTAGTATTCTGCAAATAGAATAGACACTTTGTGAAGTGACAGTTATTTTCTCAATGGCTTCGCTTAATAGCTTAGGTGGTTGAGGATACTTTTTGGTACCAAAGAAAATCTCAAGAACTTTGACGATGGTTGATTCTAAAGCAGAAGAGAAGGCTTTTGAGAAATAAGATAGAGCTTCAATCTTCTCAAAACTTTGAGCTCCTTTGATAATTTTCATTCGTTTAAAGATCACACTTGAAATCTCTTCAGGTATCATTATACCGGATTCTTTTTCGAAAATTTTCTGACTTTTTTGGAGTAGAGAAACAACAGAATCAATTGATGAAGTAGAACCAACAATATCAGAAAGTACCCCTTTGGTTAAATCGTAAATAATTAATGGAACGCTTCGGAATTGATATTTTCGTATAAGATTCTGTAACAAGTAAATTCTCATTTGGGTAGTTA
>JAEORM010000022.1 GCA_016840905.1 Candidatus Gerdarchaeota archaeon
GAAAAAGGATTCAAAAGCCTATATGAAAGAGCAAAAAACGCATATACTAAATTATCTGAAAAAGAAAAGAAAGGACCAAAAGGACATGAACTAAAAGCTATGATGATTTCTGCTGAAATTCCGAAGAAATTAGCTGGGAAATATGCTGAAGAATGTCGAAGATTAAAAGAGAATACAAAATCAAAGGAACAAAAAGAAATCTATGAAAAAATGGCAGCTAATTTAGAAACTGTTCCTTGGGAACCAGCAAAAACATTCTGGCAAGCAATGCAATCGGTATGGTTAGCACATATGCTAATAATAGCAGAAGAAAGCTACCCTGGACCTGGCACTAGTTTGGGGAGAATAGATCAATATTTATGGTCTTTTTATGAAAAGGATGTTTTAATTGATAAAACAATAGATAGGGATTTCGCTAAAGATATTTTTAGTTCATTTATGTTTCATTGCAATACTGCTTATGATGCACAAATAAAGATAGGAAAACAAGGAATAACTTCAGGGTTTGGTCAGCTTATAACCTTATCAGGAATAGGTCCAAATAAAGAAGATGTAACTAATGAACTCACCTATATGATTTTAGAGGTATTCGATGAGTGGGCACCAATTTTAGAACCCAAACCAAATATTAGATTGCATAGAAACTCGCCTGATAGATTATACGATGTAATAATTAATATGATTACTAGATCACAAGGGGCTCCTTTCATCCTAAATTTTGATGAAAGAAGTATTGCTGGACTCTTATTAGAAGGCATACCAGAAGACGAAGTATGGGATTATGGATGTGTTGGTTGTTTAGAAAACACTTTGTGTGGTAATGATCGTTCAGGTACTGTTAATTGTAACCCGAATTTAGCTAAGAGTATTGAGCTAGTATTATGGGGTGGTAAAAATATGCCAAAATTCAAACGCCCTACAAAAGCATCCAAGTTAATAGGAGTAAAAACAGCTCAAGCTGAAAATTTCGCTACTTGGGAAGAATTTTACAATGCTTGGAAGGAACAAATGAAATTTATAATTAGATACACTGTTGAAACCTATAATATCACAGAGGAGTTCAGAGCAAAGTACTTGCCAACGCCTTACATATCATTATTAGTTGATGATTGCATCGAAAAAGGTGTTGATATTAGAGCTGGTCCACCAAAATATGGTTATATAACTATTGAAGGTGTAGCTTTTGCCACAACAGTTGATTCATTGCTAGCAATAAAACATTATGTTTATGATAAAAAAGAACATACAATAGCAGAAATTAAAGAAGCACTCTTGAATAATTTCCAAGGGAAGAAAGAGCACGAAATCTTACGAGTAAAACTAGCAAATAAAACACCAAAATATGGTAATGATGAAGAAGAAGCTGATGAATTAGCTAAAGACATAATGGAATTGTGGGCTACTGAAACTTGGAAATATAAAACACCAACAAATTACCAATTTAGACCAGGAATGCTTTCTTGGAACTATTGGGCAGGAAATGATGCTTATTATACAATTGCTACACCAAATGGACGATTTGCTAGAACTTTCTTATCAAATGCTATTTGCCCCACTAATGGTGCTGATAAAAAAGGGCCCACAGCAGTAGCTAATTCAGTAGGAATAGCATTAGGAGGGAAGGACAATAAAGGCAATTACCTCAATGTACTACCTAATGGTGCATCACATACTATCTCATTTAATCCTAGCTTGTTAAAATCAAATGAGCATAAAGAAAAATTCAAAGCTTATCTAAAAGGCTATGTTGAAAATGGTGGAACTGCATTGCAGATAAACATTATCGATGCTGAGATGTTAAAAGATGCACAAGCACACCCAGAAAACTATGGTAACCTATTAGTGAGAGTAACAGGCTACAATGCATACTTTACCGCTATAGGGAAAGAACTACAAGATGAGATCATTGCTCGTGAATCTCATAATATGTAAATAAAATGATTCTAAGATAATAATAGCACTGAAGGGATTTAAAATTACAAACGAAACAACCGGTTTAGTATTAGAAATACAAAAACTATCAACAGAGGACGGCCCGGGTATTCGGACCTCTATATTCCTAAAAGGGTGTTCACTTAGTTGTTTTTGGTGTCATAATCCTGAGTCAATACCAAAAATCCCTGGATTACAATGGTTCAAAGTAAAATGTATCGGTTGTGAAAGTTGTATAGAAAGCTGCCCTGAAGGAGCTTTAGAATTTGTCGATGAAGGATTGAAAATAAATAGAGTGATATGCACACTTTGTTTGAAATGTGCAGAAGCTTGTCCATCCACAGCATTGCAAGTATTTGGGAAAGAATGGACTGTTAAAGAGTTATATAAGGAAATAGATAAAGATAGAACTTTTTACGAAACTTCTGGTGGTGGAGTGACAATTTCAGGTGGAGAACCTATGATGCAAGTTGATTTTATTTTAGAGTTATTGAAAAAATGTAAAACAAACAATATTAACACTGCATTGGATACTTGTGGTTACTCATCAAAAACAAATTATGAAAAATTATTTCCATTCGTTGATTTATTCTTGTATGATTTAAAGGAAATTAATTCTGAAAAACATAAAGAGTACACGGGAGTTCCAAATGAGACTATATTAGCTAACTGTAAATGGTTAGTTGAACAAATAAAAGGGACAGAAAAGGAGATTTGGATTAGAACACCAATTATTCCTTCTTACACTGCAACAAAAGAAAATGTTCAAGGAATTGCCAAGTTTATAGTAAATGAATTGAAGAATAATATCCACAGATGGGACTTATTAGCGTTCAATAATTTAGCTGCAGATAAATACGAACGCATGGATTGGGAGTGGAAACTAGAAGACGTTCCATTATTAGAATTAGAGGTAATGGAATATTACTACGAACTAGCAGTAAATGAGGGAGTTAAAAATGTTCACTGGTCAGGTATGACTCAAAAAAACATGTGAGAAAGAAAAAATAAATGAAATAACGGTTAAGAAAATGAGTGAAAAAAAAGAACTTCAATGGGTATCTGAATTATCAAAGGAAATGATAGAATTTACATTCCCAGAAATCATGGCAAAGTTAGTTGCAACTATAGATGAAAATGGTGACCCTCATATAACTATGATTGCTAGCAA
>JAEORM010000218.1 GCA_016840905.1 Candidatus Gerdarchaeota archaeon
AGAAGTCTATGCTAGTCCAGTAATGCGCGAAGGGCAAGCACAAGACGTTAAATTAGAATTTGTTAATAGAATTCTACATGAAGAGGATATCCTCATAGATGCCCCTATAACCTTAGATACCAGAAGAATTATTCGATTACCGTTTAGTATCCATAGTGGTTCAAATAATCGATGTCAATTTGTTGATATAGATGAATTGGATAATTTCAAACCAACTTCATTAAAGGATTTTCTAAAAAAGGAGTATCACTAGTTTTTAGTTTTATACTGGACAATAAATACCTATTTCCTTACTGATGAAATAACTATCATTCTGTTTCTGATGATATCATTGCCTTTTCAAAAGAATTATTTTGAATGATAAGATATTCTCCTTTCCAATTATCAAATAATCCAAATAATAAAATTGAATAATGTTAATAAATCCCATAATTTAATACCTATTTTATTTAATTTGATTCATCCAACTGTTCGTATTCTTTGAATTTTCTACGCATTGAAATGAATAATAAGAACATTATCAAATAACCACCAGCAAATTCTAAGCAAATACAAACGACTAATAAGATATTGCTATAATCTAAGAGAAGCATTATCGCAACAAATCCTATCTGATAAAAAATGAAAAGTATAAGAGCAATAACATCTAGGTAAAAGGAATCAATTTTTTTCATAAAGAACCTCCTGATAAATAGTTTAACATTTTAGCAACATACTTTGTTGGAAAGATTGTTTTCAAATTGAAATCAAAACTCATTTTCGAACTTATTATCATTAGAATTCTATTTTGAATCCTTAATTGTTCAGTATGTTTGTTAGTAGTTTGATGAATATCTAAAATTCCCATTGAAAACATCTGATAATTTTTCTCCTATTTTTTATTTATAGATTTTTCTTCTCACTCGTATTTCTTAATCAATTACTAAAAAAATGAAGAATATAGTATATGAAGTTTGAATAAAGTATTTAATTTTAGAAATGAATAGTTTATTTGCTTCCTCAGTGAAAGAACGCTTTTGGTATTTCATAGCGTTTTTGATGAAATCACTGCCATTTCATGGCAGACAATTATCGGATGGGTAGCGAACTGAGGATCGTCCATCCATTATTCTTTTATAAATTTCCTGTGGTATTTTTAGCTTTACCTCTTTCTAAAATTGGAAAAAACATTTAATTAATTATAACGATTAACTTCTACTAGGAAAATTAGTATTAACTATTAATGGGTATGTTTACTATGAAAAAAGTAGTTGTTTTTGGTGCTGGTTTGGTCGCTAAACCAGGAATTAGATATTTGTTAGATAAAGGTTTTGAAGTAACTGTTGCTTCAAGAACTGTGAGTAAAGCTGAAGCAATAGTTGATAACCATCCGAATGGTAAAGCAGTAGCTTTTGATATCACTAAAGATTCTCTTGATGAATCTGGTTTAATACAAAATGCTGATTTAGCTATAAGCTTACTTCCATATGCTTATCATCCAGAGATTGCTAAAGTTTGTATTAAATATGGCAAACATATGGCTACTACTTCATATGTTAGTGATGCTATGAGAGCTTTAGATGCTGATGCTAAAAAAGCTGGCATACTTATTATGAATGAATGTGGAGTGGATCCTGGAACAGATCACATGAGTGCTATGAGGATTATTCATGATGTTAAAGAAAAAGGTGGAAAGATTGTTAGTTTTCGTTCTATAACAGGTGGTTTACCTGCACCTAATTCTAATACCAATCCTATGGGTTACAAATTTTCTTGGTCACCCAAAGGAGTTATTTTAGCCGGGACAAATGCTGCCCAATATTTAGAGGATGGTAAGATTGTCAATATCAAAAGTGGTGACCTCTTTAATCATTACTGGCCTATGAGTGTTGAAGGCATGGATTTAGAGGCTTATCCTAATCGAGATAGTATGCAGTACATAGAACTCTATGGTCTTGAAGGAATAAAGACAATGTTCAGAGGAACATTTAGATATCCTGGTTGGTGTGAAACACTTCAAGCATTGTTTGATTTAGGCTTAATGGATAAAGAAGCTAAAGAAGGATTAGAAGGCTTAACATGGAAACAATTAATCCAAAAAATATTGAATTATCCAAAGGATGATATTAAACATGAAGTGGCTCGAAAATTAAATAAACCTGATGATGCTGAATGCTTGAATAGATTGGAATGGTTGGGTTTATTCAGTAATAATCCAATACCTAAAGGTACTTCTTACTTAGATGTTTTAGCTGACCATTTTCTCGAGAAATTGGATGGCTTCAAACCTGGAGAACAAGATATGATAGTTATGTTACATGAGTTTAAAGCTGAATATCCTGATGGTAAGAACGAAACTATTACCTCAACATTATTGGATTATGGTATACCAAATGGTGACTCATCAATGGCGAGAACAGTATCCTTGCCAGTAGCTATTGCTGTACGAATGATTTTAGAAGGAAAAATAACAGGAACAGGTGTTATCATTCCTACAAAACCAGAGGTATATAATCCAATTCTTGATGAACTTGAAACGATGAATATTATCTTTAAAGAAAAAGTTCTTTAGGAAACTCTTTAAAAAATACAAATGACCAATGCTTTTAAGCAAAGGTCTATTTTCTTATTTCTCTTTTAATGATCATGATAGTCTGGTAAAATGCCATATAATCCTGTTTCTTCAGTAAATACATGTTCAAAGAGAGGAATGTGTGGTGTTACATAAGTGAAAACAATCAACACTGTAGCCAGTAGAATTACTAGGATAATTGCTATGATCATTATTATAAGATATTTCTTTTCAGCAATGGGTTCAGAAGTTACTATTCTATAACTGATAAATTGTGATGCTGCTGTTAATAATCCTAAAACAATCGTATCAAAAATAAAATTCTCAAAACCAGTTGCTCCATAAACTAAATAGAAAATGGAAATGCTCATAAATGGTATGAAATAAAAAGTAATTGCTTTTGCGAATAGATAATTGTTCGTTTTTTTATAGAGAAAGATCGAGTCGATTCCATAAAAAATCAATGCTGGCCAAAACATTAATTTGATGTGTTCCCAGACACTTTCATTTACTGGGAATAACCAACCTATTGGAGCCCAACCATCTGTCCAAGCAAATACAAAATGCCATAATCCACCCAAAGCAAAGATCGCAATTCCCCCCACAATGTACCAAATTTTAATGATTTTTTTGTGTTCTTCAATTTCATCGATGGTTCTAAATTGCATTCTTATCACCCTATACTATGAATTATTCGCGCAAATAAAAAAGTTAATTCTTTAAAAATTTAAAACAGTAATTTCAATTTTATTATAAAATAAAAAATTTAACCACCATAGGATACTATGATGGTCTTAAGCTGACTTAATAAGATGGTAAAAATCCATAAGTTGAGTTGTAAAAATCATAGAATAAGTCTAATGGTGGTTGAACATAAGTAAAAACAATCATTGCTACCATCAATAATCCTACAACAGTTAGTGATATTATATCAAGGATCAATTGTTTCTTCTTTTCCAATATTACAGGTTTAATTGTCAATAACCAATAACTTGAAAGCTGTTGTAATGCGGTAGCAATAACAAAAGTGATCATACTAAGTGCTATTGTTTTGATATCATCACCAAAAACACCAACCATAGTATAATAGAAGGTTAGCATCACTAATGGTCCAATATATAATGCAACTGCTTTTGCTATGAGTATTTTCTCTGTGCGTTTTCTTAAAGCAAAATACTCTACAATATAGAAAACAAATCCCGGCCAAAAAGATAATTTGGTATGTTCCCACATACTTTCATTTATAGCAAAAAACCAGGCATACCCCTTCCATGGGAGCCATTCATAAATAAAATGAAATAGACTTCCAAAACCAAAAATAACCACCCATCCTACAACTTCCCAAATGATGAGATCTCTCTTTAGTTTTTTATCTTCAGAGATCCCTTCTTCTACTGCAATTATTTTCGAATCCATTTTGTCATCAACCATCCTAATTTACTTCTGTAATAAATAAATTAAATTAAATTTTATTATTAAGGAATAATCTTATCTCTTTAATAAAAAATTCTTGAAAAATTTTAATTAGAGATTATTTTACATATGATAACCATGTTCAAAGAAGTTGAAGCTGCTTACACTCGAATTAAAGGCTATGTCAATAAAACGCCTGTTATGACATCTACAACCTTAAATGAGAAATTGCAGTGTAAGTGTTTCTTTAAATGCGAAAATTACCAAAAAATAGGTGCGTTCAAATTCAGAGGAGCAATAAATACTCTTCTACAATTAAGCGAAGATGAAAAAAAGCGTGGAGTTATAACTCATTCTTCAGGAAACCATGCTCAAGCACTAGCTTTGGCCGCAAAAACAATTGGGATTAAAGCAGTTATCGTTATGCCTGAAAACGCTCCAAAAGTAAAAGTTGCTGCAACTAAAGGGTATGGTGCTGAAATAGTATTTTGTGGTTCAAAACCAGGGGATCGAGAGGAAGCAGTAAAACCACTCATAGAAAAGTACGGCTATACTCTTGTTCATCCTTCTGATGATTTACATATTATACAAGGAGCAGGAACAGCAGCTTATGAACTCATAAAAGAGATTGGAACTATTGATTATATTTTTGCTCCTGTTGGTGGTGGAGGACTATTAAGCGGAACAGCTATCGCAACCAAAGGACTTCTACCTACTGCTAAAGTTATTGCAGTAGAACCAGAAAATGCTAATGATGCCTATAAATCTTTTAAATATGGTAAGATTTTCACTTCGGTAAATCCTAATACTATTGCAGATGGATTGCGAACCCAACTTGGACCAAATACATTCAAAATTATTAGAGAGTACGTTGATGATATTATTACTGTAACAGAAGATGAAATTGTTGATGCTATGCAATTTCTATGGGAACGAATGAAACTTGTTGTTGAACCATCTGGTGCAGTTTCCTTAGCGGGTGTTCTTACAGGAAAAATTGAGGTAAAAAACCGATCCATAGGTATTATGATTTCAGGTGGCAATATTGATCTTACTGGATTTTTTGATTCCATTCGTAACAAAATTTCCAGATAATATCCTTTATTTTTTCGACAAAAATAATTTTTAATATAAACCAAATCTATTTATATAAGTAAACCAATTGTATTGCTGGGTAGACCACTCCTATAAAATTGGAGGAGTAAAAGCTGGATTGGCCGTCGCAAAAGAAAAGGGTTTCAAAAAGAGAATCTTGGGGTAAAAGAAGCGAACAGGATTAAAGTCATAATTTTTATTACTCCTCCATTTATTAGGAGAAATTTTTTGTTTTATACAAAAATCTGAAAAGGTACTGCAAACTATTTAGAAGTAGATATCAATGACTGTAGACATTTCTGATACAATAAATCAAATTCAAACTAGAGTATTGAATTTACTTGAGACTAAACAAAGTAATTTTTCGATGATTGCTTTAACTGGTTCAGGAATTTCCAAGGGTTCTGGAATACCTACTTTTAGAGGAAAAGATGGTTTGTGGAATAATTATAATGCTATGGATTTAGCTACTCCTCAAGCATTCAAAAACAATCCAAAACTCGTTTGGGAATGGTATTCTTGGCGCATTGATTTAATTTTAGATAAAAAACCCAATCCTGCTCATCTAGCTTTAGCGACACTTCAGAAAAAAGGATTATTGAAATGGATCATTACTCAAAATGTTGATAATTTACACCAACGAGCAGGATCATCAAATATTCTGAAAGTTCATGGAGATATTTTTCATGCTTGGTGTCAACGTTGTGGTGAAAGTGTGGAATTACAAACAGCTCCAAAAGCTCCTCCTAAATGCTCGTGTGGGGGGATCCTTAGGCCTGGTGTTGTTTGGTTTGGCGAGTCACTCGATAGAGAGATTATCTCTAAAGCTTATGAACTACTAACAACCAATTGTGATGTTTTATTGGTTATTGGAACAAGTGGTTTAATTTATCCCGTTGCAGATTTTCCTTTTATTGCAAAATCAAATGATGCTTTAGTGATTGAATTTAATCTTGAAAGAACACCAATATCTCAATTTGCTGATTATTCAATTCTTGGTAAATCAGAAGAAACGTTGCCATTATTAGTTGAAAGATTGTTCACTGATGAACAATAGCTTTTACAGTAAGCTTCCCTAAAGCTTAAATTCACATAAAGGATACGATATAAGGTTCTTAAAAATGAAAAAATGGTTAAAGATAGTTTTAGTAGTTTTTAGCACTCTAGTTATCCTTTCAGGTTCTTTAGTAGTTTTTGTAATTATCCCTGTTGTAGGTAAAAACACTATGCTACATCCCGACCATGAAGCAATGTACCTTTATCCTCATGACTTTAGCATGACCTATGAGAATGTAACTTTCACAACTAGTGATGGTTTAGATTTAAGTGGTTGGTTTATTGAACCAAAAAATGATTCAGACCCCAACTCAAATATAACCTTAATTGTTTTACATGGTGCTTCTCATTCCAAAGCATTTATGTTAGATCATTATGGTGAAGGTTTTTATGACAATGGTTATCGTTTATTCTTTTTTGATTCACGAAATCGTGGAGAATCCCCAGATACAGAATTAGGAGTAACTTGGGGTGTGGATGAAGTAAAAGATATTCGAGCAGCAGTGGATTTTGTTAAAGACCAATCCGAAGTTAATGATTCACAAGTATTTATCTTTGCTGAAAGTCAAGGAGCTGCTACTTTATTATTTTATGCAGCGAAATATAATGATGTTCCAGGAATAATTGCTGATTCATCATGGGATTTTGGTGATAAGATGATCAAACAAGCTTATCCAGTTCGCTCAGGTTTTCCATGGGTAATTTTTGGTCAAATAACTGCTAAAATGATGGAAAAACATTATGGATTCAAATTTGCAGATATTTCACCAGCTGACAATGCTACTTTGATCACTATACCAACATTCATTATTCATGGCAATGATGATATCGATATAGATCCAAATAGCTCAACAACGATTTTCGATGCATTGCCTTTCTCAAGTAAAAATCAACTTTGGCGAGTTGATGGACGAGCACATGTTGAATCTTATTTAGAATCAGATTATTTCTTGCGAATAGCTCAATTTATTCAAGAAGCACTAGAATAAAGAAAATTAGTACCAATTTTCTTTACTCTTTGTTTTTTTTCAACCATTCATCTCGTAAAATATCCATGTAAATAACATCAATATACTTGCCATTAAAGAAATGGGCTTGACGTAATTTACCTACTTTTGTAAAGCCAACCTTTTCATATGTTTTAATCCCCCTTTCATTAAAATCATAGACACGTAATTGAATTCTATTAAGATTAATATAGTCAAATCCAAATTTTAAAAGAACCTTCATAGTATCTGTTCCAAATCCTTTACTCCAATTCTTTTCAGCATGAATAGCTATCCCTAATTCACATGAGCTGACAATTCGATCAATATCAAATAAACCACAGGTTCCCAAAAACTCTTTGGATTCTTTATCTTCAATAGCAAATTGATATTCTCTTCCTTGTTTTCTATTTTGCCAAGTATTTCTAATCCAATCTTCTTCTTCTTCTTTTGCATATGGGAAAGGAGTAGATAGAAATTGTCTAAGTTTCAAATTATTGAAATTTTGTAAAATAGCATCTACATCTGAAAGTTCAACAGACCGTAGTCTAACTTTTTCACCTTCAAACAATTATTATCACCTTTTGTGAGATAAGAAAAGTTCTGAATATATAAATAAATTGCAATTTAATTATTAGGATTAACAGGTAAAAGTGTAGTTTCCTCATAATTACTTTTTATTGTTTCTTCTTTTATCTGAGGAATTTCCTCTTTTTGTTCTTTGTTTTCCTCTATCTCTTCCTCATCCTTCTCTATTTTATCTTTTGGTGGTTTTATTTCTTTTAATTCATCCTTTGCTGTAAAGAATGACAGCATAGCAACACCAATAATAATGAATGCTATTGAACCAATTTTTATTACTTTTTGCCAAAGTAATAATGTTGGCCAAACTTCATACCATTCTGCAAAAACAATTATTCCAGCAATAACTTGAGTGAATAAATTCATTATATCTAATGTGGGAGAAACTACTATCGATTTTCCTTTCTGCAAAGCCATTTGTTGGGAAGTAAAAGCAACAGTATATCCAAGCAGCATTATAAACAAGAAGATCCACCACTCCCATTTTGCTAAGGAATTTGCTACGAAATTTGGTGAACCAAACTCTAAACTACCTATTGCTCCTTTGGCAAAAATTGTTGCTAAAGCATAACTACAGCCTGATGCCATAGCCATTAATCCCCCTGCTTGAGGGTATTTTCTCCCAATGGTTACAGAGAGTAGTACAGCAATAATAACTCCTATAGCAATTAATGTTCCATATCCTTTTGGCCAACTGAATCTTTCAATCATATCATATATATCGAAATTACCCGATTCAACCTGAGAAACTGAATACAAGGCAATAATAGAACCCATGATAATAACAATACCAAAAATTTCCATTAATGCTATAGGTTCTTTTAGAAAAATCCTTGAAAAAATAATCAATACTACAAATCCTACAGCCATTGTTGGGGCTACTAGTGAGAGTGAGCCAATTTTTATTGCATACATAAGAGGGAACCATTGGATTAATGTTAAAGAATAACCAAAAACCCAAGTCTTACAACGAGCAAAATTCTTGATATTCTGCCAGAATGATTGATTCTCAATTTCAGGTAATGTACATGCTCCTTTTTTCTTAAAAACTAGGCCAATATTATAAATCGAATTTGCTAATATCCCTAAAAGAATAGCAATAACATTATCTGATACCAAACTGGATCTCCTGAATTCTGATATATTCCAATGGGGTGAAATTATAGTCTTACTATCTGTAATAAAGTTTATCCCTAAACGCTGTTTGTTGTTATTTAATTGAGTTTTATGCGTTAATAATAAAAATTCAAAGACATATAGTAATTTATGTCTAATTTCGATCTTGAATCAATCCCTAGAATTGAGCATTGCTTGCTTCCAACACCATTAACTCCTTTAGAAAGATTATCTGAATATTTAGGTAAAGCAAAAATCTATGTGAAACGAGATGATTTAACAGGAATAGCTTTTGGTGGTAATAAAAACAGAAAATTAGAATTTTTACTAGCAGATGCTTTATTGAAAGGTTCTGATGTTATTATTACAGAAGGGGCTGTTACCTCAAATCATTGCTTGCAGACAGCGACATGTGCAAATCGGTTATGATTAGAATGTGAATTTGACATATCAGATTCTCATATTGGTGATGGTTTTATTGGAAATCTTTTATTGGATCAAATTCTAGATGCCAAAATACATCGAGTTAAAACTTCTGCTGATAGAAAAATTATGATGGAAGAACTAGCTGAGAATTTGAGAAATGCAGGTAGACGTCCTTACATAATTCCAACAGGTGGTTCAAACAAAATTGGTGTTCTAGGCTATGTTTTATGTTTACAAGAAATAGCTCAGCAATCTTCGAATATGGATGTTGTTTTTGATTATTTTATACACCCAACAGGCAGTGCAGGGACTCAAGCTGGAATTCTGATAGGTAAAAAACTATACTATCCTGAAATGGACATTATAGGAATTGGTGTTGGTGATAGTAAAAAAGAACTTATGAAAGAAATTAGGAAAATTATTACTGATTTTGAACAAGAGTGGAATAATAACCTAGCCATTAGTGATTCTGAAATTATTGTTATGGATCAATATTCGGGAGAAGGTTATGGAGTACCGAATAAGGAAATGATTGATACAGTGAAACTTGTAGCTAAATTAGAAGGAATATTTCTTGACCCAGTATATAATGGTAAAGCAATGGTCGGTTTAATTGACCTTGTAAAATCAGAAGAGATTCCAGCTGATTCTTCGGTTCTTTTTCTCCATTCAGGCGGTGGGCCTGCATTATTTAGTTATAGTGATGTTTTTAGTAAAAAAATATAATATTCTAAGAATAAGTATGAATAAGTTAGTTATTTTTTTTACTAATTAATGATTTTCAATTTATTTCTCTTATATTATGAATAGTATGATTGATAATGATTGTATGAGTTATTTTAATTAATAATAAATCTAGGTGATTTTTCATGGGAAAAAACACAAAAATTACTTTTAAAATCAGCGGTATGAGCTGTAATGGTTGTGCTGCGTCAATTGGAAGAGCTGTATCAAGATTGCAAGGCGTAAGTAATGCCGAAGCTAGCTTTCCAAATGGTTCAGCAACAATTGAATTTGATGAGAAATTAATTCCAAAACAAAAAATAGTTGACACTATTGAAAATCTCGGCTATAAAGTAGAAAGCGAAAAATAAAACGCTATAATCGATGTGAGGAAATTATGTCTGAATCTGAAAATATAAAGAAAACCACAAAAATTGGTGTCACAGGTATGACTTGTGCAGCCTGTAGTAGCACTGTTGAAAGAGCATTATCTAAAACAAAAGGAGTCTCTGAAGCCACAGTAAGCCTAGCCACAAATGAAGCCACTGTTAGTTTTGATCCTTCTCTAATCTCAGAAGTAGATCTAGTAGAAGCTATTGAAAGTGTTGGTTATGGTATAAGAAAAGAAAAGGTTGAAATTATAGTTTCTGGAATGACATGTTCTTCATGTGCGATGAATGTTGAAAAGGCTTTATCAAAAATTGATGGAGTCATTTCAGTAGTAGTAAATCTTGCTACTAGAAAAGCAACTATTGAATATAATCCTGGCTTAGCTAATATTTCAATGTTTGAGAAAGCTATTCGCTCTGTTGGTTATGATGTGGAAAAATCAATCGAAGAAGATGCTTTAAGTCAGAAACGACGCTTAGAAAAAGAAGAACGTCTTAGATATCGAAATAGATTGATTTTTGGAGTAATTTTTTCGGTTCCGATCATGATTTTTGGCATGATACCATTTTTCATGATGCAAAGTTGGCAACCTTGGGTAATGTTAGCTCTTACTACTCCAGTTTATTTCTTTGTGGGCTTTCCTTTTTTCAAAAGTGCTTTCAAAGCAATAACTCATTTTACTTCTAATATGGATGTATTAGTTTCATTGGGTAGTAGTGCTGCTTATATCTACAGTATAGTAACATTGAGTTTAGGTAGAATGGATATTTATTTTGAATCTGCAGCGATAATATTAACAGCTTTAACTATTGGTAAATATTTAGAAGCTATTGCAAAAGGACGAACTTCCGAATCTATTGCTAAATTAATAGGTTTACAAGCAAAAACTGCTCGAGTTATTCGTGATGGAATTGAAGAAGATATTCCAATAGA
>JAEORM010000219.1 GCA_016840905.1 Candidatus Gerdarchaeota archaeon
CTCGCTTCAAGGAAGATAATTCCAATGTGTCCCGAACAATTAGGTGGATTAACAACTCCAAGAAAACCTAATTGCATAATAATAGGTACGGGGAAAGATGTTTTAGAAAGAAAAACAACAATAATTGATAAAGATAATAAAGACAATACCATTCATTTCATACAAGGTGCTCATGAAGCTTTCAAAATTGCAGAATTATATAAAGCGGAATATGCTATCATGAAAGATAAAAGTCCATCTTGTGGAGTAAACTTCATTTATAACCAAAATGCTGGACAAGAAAATTTAATTGCTGGACCAGGAATAACCACCGCATTTTTATTGATGAAAAACATTAAAGTTATTTCTGAATCAGATTTAAAATAAGAAAAGTGATTTATTCATTTTTATTTGAAATCGTTATTAAGTAAATTTACGAAATCTTCTAAAGAACCAACATAATTAGGCTTGAATTTACTGAATCGTTTAAGCTCTGGTGAAACAAAAAGATCATCAAGAGCTACATCATGTGGACAATAAAAAGTTGAAATGCCAATTCTTGAAGGACCAACTATATCGCCCATAAATTCATTGCCAACCATTATACACTCGTCAGGTGTGTGTTTTGTTTTCTTCAGGATTTCTATGTAATATTCTTCTCGAGGTTTTGAGTAGTGCATATTTTCTGCATGGGTTATTAATGTAAAATTATAATCAGCTACACCACTCCAATATAGACGTTTTACAATAGCTGTTTCAGTAAAAATCGGTGTTGTTGCAATTATAACATCCATGTTTTTGTCAAAACAAGCTTTTACTGCTTCACGACCATACTTTGCTGGTTTTATAAATGATTCAAGTTCATCATATTCATTAGCATAAAATGATTTGAAAGTATCATATAATTTTTTAGGAGTTCGTTTGAAATATTTGGACATTTCTTTCATAAAAGTTCTGATACAAAGCTCCTTAGGTAATTTGCTAAGCATTACTGTTCGAGTGATTTCTGTTAAAGTTTCATAAAAGAATTGAGCATCGAGATAATCAAAATAGGTATCGTGTAGCATCTTGAAATATTTTCTACTAAAAGCTATTTCATCTATTTCATTTAGAGTAGAATCCATATCGAAAAGTACTGCTGTTTTTATCATTGGTATCAGTAGTCCTAAGTATTAGTATATCAACAAATCTTTTAACTGAAAAGTTTTTCTTAATTAACAAAACTTATGTTCAGATTTGAATATAAAGTTCTTTTCAGAGAAGTTGAATGAAAGAATTTATATGTTTAAAACAAATTTTCGGTTAATAACAATAAAAGATTAAGCTTCCATAAGTGATAAAATTGAATTCTCAAAAAGAAACACAAAACGAACGTCCAAAAGATGAAATTTCATTGGATTATGTGGGCATTACAAATTTCAAAACTCTTCTAGTAATAACAAGGAATGGAAAAACGTATCATTTATCACCTGTGATTGAAGCAACAATCAATCTACCAGCAGAAATAAAAGGAGCTCACATGTCTCGTATTTGCGAATCTGTTGTTGAAATAATTAATGATGAAAGGAATGCTCATCATTCTGTAGAAGATTTATCTTTACAAGTTCTAAGAAAACTAAGGGGAAAGCATCCTTATACAAATGCTCATCTCTCACTTAATTTTGATTTCTTTTATGAGACAAAAACTCCTGTAAGTAAGAAAAAAACTTTCGAAGTTGTAAATGTAACAGTTCAAACTTGGATTATGGATAAGGAAGAAATACTTGAGATATCAGTAGAGTATGCTGGAAATACTGTCTGCCCTCATGCTTTAGAAAATAATCCTGAGAATAGAACCCATGTGCAAAGAGCTTTAGGAAAATTAAGTGCTAAAGGTACTTTAGATCAAATGCCAACTTTTGAATTGATGGTTGAAGTTTTACGAACATCTTTCCCAGCTGAAACATATTCGATCCTAAAAACTGATGATGAACAATTTGTAATCGATTGTATGTATGAAAATCCCATGTTCGTAGAAGATGTCTGTAGGAGTATTCTAGCTGTTGCTAAAGAAAAATTCAAAGGAAAGAAATTAACATTAACAGCCATCGCAAAAAGCTTTGAAAGTATTCACAAACATGATGTAATAGCTCGAGGTTCAGCGAATATTGAATAATTAATTTCATTATATATCTTTAAACCAACGACAATTTTTATTCAAGTCTAAAATAACTTTCTTATTTTTATTAAAATGTAAGAGAATAAATTCCCAGTGTATATTACCAACCTGCCATAGGCCATTTTTATTTGGCCCTATATCAAACTTAAGCACAATTCCCGAATGATGATAAATTTTCCATGGAACACCATAAGTAAAATTACCTAAAGAATAGGCAACCATTTTTTTACCTTGCTCTGTTTGCATTTCTGTTACAGGTTGTGGATTATGTGTATGATGACCAACAATCATATCCCAATTGTTCAATAGCATTTTTGAGTATTCGACTTGTGATGGATGTGGATATAATTGCAATTCATACCCCCAATGAGGATAAAAAAGATTGAATTTTGCTTTGGGATTGTAAACTTCCTTCACTCGTTTAAAATCAGAAATAAATTCACATGGATGGTCTGACCAAGCAGATGCAGCAGCAAGATTAATTTTATTTTCCAACAAAACGGTTGGTTCATCCCTTCTACCAATAACAATAAAACCATGATCCTTTACTTTTTGATAACTTTTCTTATATTCATTCCAACCGAAATCATTACAGTGATTATTCGAATAAGCTAAAACGGTTTTTTCAGGAGGGTGTAATGTTTTGAGTAATTCTAACATTTTCTCATCATGAATTTGCTCAGAAACAACTTCATGTTTGCGATTAGTTATTATCCCTTCAAAATTACCGATGAAATAATCTATATCACTAAAATAATTTCTTAAATTAGTCCCTAAAATCAATTCTCGATTTTTCATCTTCATTATATCACCAACAATCCCTATGCGAATTTTTGGTGTGATATCATTTAGGATGGTCTTTCTAGGAATAAATTCTACAAGTCCTTTATGTTTTCGTTTATTCGGGCCAACAAAAAAGTAAGTTAAGAATTCAACCTTTTCTAGTAGCTTATATTCATGATAAAATCTAGGTCTAATAGTTTCGTAAGCCCATTCAGGATCATTTTCAGGATTATTATCGGTTGAATTCATCTATAAGTCCCTATGAAGTTGATAAATTTAGAAGGATAAGTAATTGATAGCTTTAATATATTTATTTGTTATTTTCTTATTCTTCTAATTCTCTATTGACTTCAACCTTTACTAGGAATTTCTTTAATTGAGCAAGGACTTCTTGTTGCATTCCTTCCACAAACTTGAGTGAACCAACAACTTCATGACCCCCACCATCTATTCCAGCGTAAGGTAATTTCTTTTTGAGACTTTTTATAATACCAGGGAAATTAATCACTACACCTCGGGATCTTAAAACAACAAAATCAGGTCCTAAACCTAAAGTAATAATACCCTTAGTGGGATACTTTTCGCAAAGGATATCATGAATAGCACCTGTTGTTTTTCCCGGAGGTGGGAATTCAAATCTTCTAGCAAAAATCTCAACATCAATGGAACCTAAGACAATATTCTCTGCAGGCTCTTCCTCCTTAAGATGAGCTTGACAAATATTTATTTGTTCATCGATTGCTGTTTTTGCTTCATTATAGAGAAATTCTACAAGCTCAATATGAGATGCACTTTTTAGATTATCGAAACCATATATACTATCAATGATATTTTTCCCATCAGAGAAGCGTAAGAAATATTGTTCGTAATCAATAGCCAAAGCAATTTTTTCAATTAATTCTTCTGTTAAACCTTTTTTCTTGGCTAATGCTAAATATTGATCTTGAGCAGAACCTTGTACTCTATCAGCCATTCCAGCTATTGCTGCTAAATAATCTATTTTTGTTGAAATATCCGGATTAACAATTCGAGCTAATTCTACTCCCAACATCCCTGAACAGAGATTGTAATCACCTTTATTATAATAAGGATTGATATGAAGGTTAACAGTCTTCTTTATAATGTCTTCTGGAAAATGATGGTCCAATACAGCAACATCTAAACCAAAGATTTTAGCTTTCTTAATGGAAGAAAGGCTCTCATGTGAACTACCTAAATCCATCAATAAAACAAAAGGCAATCTATCACCAAATTTTATTGAATCTTGTAAAGCAAAATCAATATCTTTTGTTACATCTATGAAATCCCAGAAAGGCGATTTAGATGGCGAGCGTTGAATACGGAAATTAACAGCATCAGGTTGTTCTTGTATCAATAATGGGATAACAGCTTGCTCGAGAGCAACAGCACTTGTGATACCGTCTGTGTCTGCATGATGACGAATGAGTATTGGAGTGCCATCAAAAATAGCTCTTCTAATCATTTTAGCTAATTTGTATAATTCTGGTTTCATAGATTCAAGGATCTTGTCTTTAATTAGGAAAGGTATTTCTTGTGGTTCTGATTTTTCATCCAATATTTTATCAATACGATCCAAAATTATTTTTGTTTCTTCATCACCAGCTTCTACCATATCCATTATTTCTATTTGCAACATATCTCTATGAGTATTTACAGTACCAAAAACTTCTACGATATCTCCAACAGCAATATTTACATACGGATTTTCCTCTGTGGGTTTAATGAATGCTGCACCAGAAATAGTTCCCGATTCATCTATGAAATTGTAAGAAATAGGACCTGAAGTTTTTCTTATTTGAGAGACTTTTGCTTGAATTAAAACATCTTTATTTTCAATTTTTCTTGTTATTGAGGAGATTTTTCTTCTTTGGACTGAATCCCTTTTAACTCCATGTCGATAATCTTTTAATTGAACTGGTGTGAGTTCTAGTTTTCCATCTCTACTCTTTCCACTAACATAAACAATGATTTTTTTACCGATATCAGTTCTTTGGATACCCTTGAGATTTTTATTGCGAATTAAACCATCTACCCCAGGGAAAAGTTCAGCAAATACGCCAAAATCTTTGAAATTTTTCACAACAGCATGATAATATGTGCCAACTGAAACAGTTTTACTACTACAAGGAGGTTTAAGAACGAAAACTATTGGAGTGGTTTTGCATTCTTGACAAATATCACCATAGCCTGGAGTGATTTCATTTGCATCCATTGATTTTCCACAAGAATCACAAACTATCAAATCCCCTTTACCATTACAATTCTTACAAGGAGTACTATCAATTATTGAACCTGAACCCTTACATGTTTTACAAGCATTAGAATTATCATTTTGACTATAAGACGAAAGAACAATTTTTGTACTGCCTATTCCTTTACAGTCGGGACAAGTTGTATCAGATATTATTTCATTACCCGTTCCTTGACAAACAGGGCACTTAATTTTACCCATTTTAATCACATGTATTTTGCTTACTGGTTCTCAACAGTAAAAATAATTATTTAGAACTTTTCCATTGGTAAATTAATTATTGACTTCTAAGGGAACCTAAACGTTAATTAAAATGAATTTATCTAGATAAATATGTAAATCAACATTGTTTCATATTTACTGTCTAATTATAAAATAAGTGTTAGTTTAATCAATATAGTATTTTGTTATTGTAATTATTATTTAAATAACCAATTAACTGTTGAAATTTTAAAACGACAAATAGCTTTAAAACAATATGTGTAAAAATTAGGAAAAAAGATACTAAAAATTAGAACTAGCAAGAGTGTTTGGAGATTGTCAGAAAGCAATATTCAAAATGATGAAAATATTAAGGAAACTAAAGAGCAAGTTGATTGTACAACTAATACTGAGGATGTTTCTTCTGAGAAAAAGGAAGAACCAAAATTAACTTTAGAAGAAAAAAAGAGAGAAAAGTTTTGGGTGTTTTTACAAAGTGGTCTTAAGGGTACACTAGCAGGAATTGGATTTTTCTTTAAACATCCAAAGGATGCTCTTCGTTGGATTGGTAGGCAAAAGGTATTTATCGTTTATTTAGTAGCAATATTATCAGGTTTCGTTGGAGCAGCAGCAGCGTGGTTTTTTAGTAATTTTCTTTCCTTAACAAGGATCCTATTTTATGGATTGATTTATGAGCGCTCTCCAGAAAGCGCGAGATATATTTTGATCATCTTTCTGCCAATTATTGCAGCAGCTATGACTGCACCTATTCTTTTGAAATGGGCTCCTGAAGCGAAAGGACATGGTATTCCAGAAGTGATGGAAAGTATTGTCTATAAAGATGGGTATATTAAAACAGCAACTCCCTATTTGAAATTAGTACTTTCAGGTATTTGTATTGGTGGGGGATTAAGTCTTGGGAGTGAAGGGCCTATCGCACAAATTGGAGGAGGATTTAGTTCTTTCCTTGGTAGGAAATTTAAACTAAGCGGAAGAAGAATCAAAACAGTTGTTGTATGTGGTTTAGTTGCAGGCATATCCGCAATCTTTAATGCGCCTATTGGAGCAGCAATATTTGGTTTAGAGATTCTTATTATTTCATTAAGTGCAGATCAATTGATCCCTATTATTGTTTCATCCTTAATTGCAAATACTGTTGGAAAATTAATTTTGGAGAAAGGAGCTGAACCAATTTTTTCAATACCTGAAGAATTATCAAAAATCGATTTTAAAGATTATATTCCTTATCTTCACTGGTTTGTTTTATTTGGTATTGTAACAGGATTAGTTTCAGTAGCTTACGTTAAATCAGTTGGATTAATTGAAAAATTGGTTGATGTTGTAAAAACAAAACCAATAATTTGGCCTATTGCTGGAGCAGCAGTAACAGGTATCTTAGGATTATTAAGTCCAAGAGCTACAGCACAAAATTTGGAATTCATTCCACTTGGATATTTCCCACCAGTGATTAATATAGAAGGTGTGGAAGATATACCGCGGATTTTTGGTGTTGGATATGATACAATTACAGCTTTATTCTATAATAAACCATTAGAAGATGGTTGGTCAATCATTGGTGGAGGAGTCATTTTAGTCTTATTCCTATTAATAATACTCAAAATTTTAGCTACAGCTTGTTCTGTAGGTACTGGTAATTCCGGTGGTGTTTTTGCGCCAGCGTTATATATAGGCGCTGCAACAGGATATCTTTTTGCAGTAATAATAGGTAGAATGTTTCCTTCTTTAGATTTTGAAATGCATGACTATGCACTATTTACGCTGGTTGGTTTAGCATCGGTCTTTTCAGGCTCAGCAAGAGCAGTTTTAACCATGATCTTTATGGCATC
>JAEORM010000220.1 GCA_016840905.1 Candidatus Gerdarchaeota archaeon
CAGTAATAGCTCCAAATAGTTTGTAATAAATGGAAATTAATAGATTCATAAAACGAATCTACATGTTTTTTGTGTTTGGGTTACATATAATATTTTTGTTAGTAATTACAGTTCAAGTAATCAGTTCTGCTAGTGATGAAAAAAGGTCCATGAAAAATCTTATTTTGACAGATCCATTTTATAATTCAAATAATTTCTTTATCGTTCCTTGTATATCTATCAAACCATATTTTATGCTAATATTATCAGAAAGTATGTTAGATGATTGAATAGCTTCAGCCAATCTTTTTGGTTGATTTATCTGTTCGCTTTCCAAGCCATACAAACAAATGTTAGTGCTATTTTTTATGCTTAATAAGTATCGAAGGCATTCTTCAATGGGAATATTTGTTACTTGAGAAATTCCAGGAACCAGTTGTTTTATTGTTAAATCCAATGTTTGTTGTGTTTTCTGTAACAATCTTCGAATGGGATTTTGATCCAAAGCATTCATTGCTGGTTCTAACACTAGTATTTCTCTTACTGTTTCCCCTTTGAAATGATTAAATAATAAAAGACCATTAGTAAGGCTATTATCCTTTTGAACTTCAGGCATTCCTACAATAGTTTGTATTATCGTACTGCC
Source organism: Candidatus Gerdarchaeota archaeon (assembly GCA_016840905.1). The sequence goes on from JAEORM010000220.1 coordinate 626, forward strand.
ATCAAAAGATTGACCCTTTTCATCAATATTAGTTAATAGTCCATTTTGATCAACGTACGGTTGAGTTATTATCAAACGCTCATTTGGTATCAATTCTTTATCGTTATCGTTTGGTAAAATTTTACCTAATAATCCTTCAGGGGTAAAAGGTAAAGCTATGTTATTAAGATGCTCTACTTCCCATTGGGCGTGTTTTCCTATACCACCGAGATTGTTGATATCGTATAATTCTATTCTTGCTAGATAGGTATCTATTTCTTCTTCAGTCAATTTTTTTTGTGCTAAAAGTTTCTTCTTCAACAAATTTAGCTGATTTTTTATTCCTCCCATTCCACAACTAACAAAACCTTTCTCACTTAACTGTCCATGGTCAGCTATAACAATTCTAGATTTACTGTAATAATCCACTGTTGCAGCAAAGAATAGAATGGCTGCAAGTGTGTAAGATGGTTCATCTTTTCTAGGAATGATATTTGCTCCAGGTATTCTAAAGGATAAATGATGTAATCTAGGAGCAAGTCTTTCATCCACACAAGTAACGCTCATTGTCAGAACATTTTTTCCTAAATTGACAGGTTTGCTATAAGTGGTTATTTTTTCTGACATTGAGGTAAACTCCTCCTATATTAATTAATGTCTGTTTTAAATCTTATAACTTTGTATTCATGTTATCATGACCTGTCTCCAAATGAAAAGAAAGAGTTATTTAGAAAAGCACTTCAGAAGAACTATTCTTCTCCTTCCCATAATTTTCTCATTTCTTCACTGGTTCTAAGCAATTCCTTTAGTGTGCCTTGACTTTCAATTTTCCCGTCCTTTAGGACAATAATATTGTCCGCTCGTTTCAATGCCATTGGTCTATGAGATACTGCTAGACAAGTTACTGGTTTTCCTATCGAGAACAATCGCTTCCATAGTTGATGTTCTGTTTCAACATCAAGAGCACTTGATAGATCATCAAAAACTAATATTTCTGGTTCTCTAATGAACATTCGAGCTGCAGCTAACCTTTGTTTTTGACCACCAGATAATCGAACACCTTTAGGACCAACAATCGTTTCCAGTTTATCTTCAAATTCATAAATTTCATCCTTAATTACTGCTAGATGTAACGCAGATTCTATATCAACAGATTCCTCAGGAAGACTGAGAAGGATATTATTTTTTAGCGATTCACTAAAATGATAGGGAATTTGAGGAGTATAGGCTGTTCTTGGGGGGATCATAAAGTCGGTAGGATTAGCAATTTCCTCACCATTCCAGCATAACTCGCCTTCATCTTTTGGTACTAACCCTAATAGTGCACGTAACAGGGTAGTTTTACCAGATCCAATTCGTCCTGTTACTACTGTAATTGATCCCTCAGGAATTTCTAGTGAGATATCACTTATACCTTTATCAGTTCCAGGATATTTATATGAAAGATTTCTCGCAGTCAGAATTTTCAGATGATC
>JAEORM010000221.1 GCA_016840905.1 Candidatus Gerdarchaeota archaeon
AATGGATCGCGTTCAACCAATCCATCATAGATCTGATTCAACCATTGACCGTCATAAATAGATTCATAATGTAGAATGCTGAAGTCGACAAAATCTGTTGGGGTAGCATAGTGAAATTCAGTTTGAGCACCAACACTCCAATTGTCCATGTTTTGAAATGCTTCAGACCATAGAAGTCCGTCCCACCCCTCAAAGTCAGCATCATGAGGGTATAGTGATAATGGATAGATAATGGTTGTTTGAGGTAAGTCTTCATACAATATAGCTTGGATTTCTTCACACCAATCAATTCTATCTTGTAAGACAAATGAAGTAGTGTAATTGCTTATGGCCCAATCCATTTCGGGATTCGAATATTGATAGAAGTTGTAACCATTTGGTGTTATTGATGGACTATCATAGAATCCTGTTGGATCCCAATCAAGACCCCACGACCAACCAATAAACATAAGATCATACCCACCTTCGTCATATGTTGGAATTGGAAAAGGTCCTTCATAATCCCAAGTTCTGGGGGTAATTTGAGACCAACCAGTAAGAACTAAATTTGTCCCTATACCAATTTTTTGCAAATTTTCAGCAATTGCAATCATATATTGATATCCCGTTGAGGTGCCAGTATTCGGTCCTAAAAGGGTAATCGTAAAAAAAGGGTTTGGATTGGCGCTTTTGATATCGTTACCGATGGTAATCATTGTTAGAAAATTACCGGAAAGCAAACAAATCAGCAATACACCCATTCTAATTTTTAATTTATTCAAGTTTATTCTTTTTCTCCCTGAAAAGATTAACTCTAGAATCAATTATGCCTTTCAATAATTATACTTTTCTGATTTTAATCTTTTTTTTAATATATTACCTAAAATAACATAATACTCACTTTTAATTTAACAACGTATCAATTATCTTCTTAATCCTGATTGGAATTTTCACTGCTGTTGGTAGTATGATTATTTTCATAACTGATCTCATAGAAATTAATCTGTTTAATTTCCTAATATTATCAATCTATATAATAATTGGCTTTTCATTATACCACTATACTACAAAACTACATCAACAAAAATATGTCATAACAAAATAAATCTTAGAAAACTCTTTAGATAATTGATTTAATTAATTTCTAATAAGGATTCTTTTGTCATCAAGACTGGGTTTGGTGCATATGGGCTCAACAAAAACTAAAAAAGAAGAAAAAAAAGTTTCTAATAAACAAGTTACTAAAAAAGTTCAGAAAAAAGAAATTAACTATTCATGGTTAAGTGAGCATCCTTGGTTAGGAATAATTCTTCTGCTATTCTTTTATATCATATTTTTATACGGACCAACAATGCTCTATCTTTTATTCGCTTCTTCTCCAACATTAAGAATATACCATATAATTGATTTCTTTGGAGTTGCTTTTTATTTCCTCTTTATAGTACCATTGGTATTTGGTTTACCTACTAATAGAAATTATGTTGATAATTGTGAAAGCTCTCGAGTATTCCATTTTAAACCAATATATCGAACAATTGTTTTAGGAATAATCTCAGCAGTTCTTCTGACTGCATGTATGTTGTTGGCATCATATTTAGCGGTAGTAATAGGTCAGGATGGTGCAATGGTATTTGATCCCAGTTTACTTGTGAATCCAGAAACAATTAATGTTTATACTGCTTTAAAACCTGGTATCTGGGAAGAAGTTGCATTTAGAGGTATCATCCTTGTTTTATTACTTAAAAAATATAGTAAAAGAGCATCAATCATTATTAATGGTATTTTATTTGGATTCTTCCATGCAGTAAATTTGTTATTTATGCTTTTGAATGCAATTTTCTTTGAAGAAGACCTCGATTATGTGAGAATGATTGGCACTCTCTTCCAAATAGTTTATACAATGTTCTTCGGTTTCTTCCTTGCATATCTCTTTATTAAAACAAATAGTCTTATCCCTTGTATTATTTCCCACTATCTAGTTGATGCATTATCAACATTAGTTGCTCCAGATATAAATGTCAATCTATGGTTGTTCTGGGTGTTTGCTACAGTAATTGGTTTTGGCATTTTACCCGCAAAGCTAAATATTCTGATTGTAAGAGCTTCTTGTTATACTTGGCCACAACCTTTTGATGAACAAGTCAAATCATTTGATACTTTCCTAGCTAGAAAGAACAGGAAAAATGTGTAGGAAATATCTCTTATGCATTAATTGTACTTATTAGCTAACAACAATCACCAACATCTAAATGATGATAATAATATCAAATTAATTTTAGATATAGAAATATTCTTTGAGATTCTTTTACTAGAATTCTTTATATTCAATATATCTTATTTATATGATTATGAAACAGAAAGATAGACAAAAAAGGTTCAAAATAGGGTTAGAGTATCTAATGCGAACTGGATTAAACTTGTATGTTCAATCCTCATTTGGTCGGTTATCTTTTGCTCCAGGATCCTTTTATGAAAACAGGGAAAAAGAAACGTTACCTACACCTTATTCTGTTCACGAAATAGGTGAGCCCACATTCACATTAAACGATGAATTTAGGAAAAGATTTCAATTAATTACTGAAGTAGACCTACAACGACTGGTTCGTGTATGTGCAATCCTTATAACAGATTTCAATGGACCTGAAAGTGACGATACGCCTGATGTTCTTTTCAAAAGACTTCGTACTTTTATGAAAGAAAAATCTAATAGAACTGGTTGGGAAATACGACTAGCTTTAATGACCTTAGATGATACCATTTTAAGGAATCGTTTATTAAAAAATGATTCAGAATATTACTTTTTAGCTAGACTACTTAACGTTAATTATAAACTTTGGGTAGAGCGTAAACCTTTTGAAAACTACACTGTTGATGACCTTATAGCTGATAATAAAAAGGAAAAAAGATTTTAGCCTTTACCAAAGATTTTTTTTCAATTTTTGCTTTAAATCATAATCTATTTATTGTATAAATACTCCTCTCAAATAGTTGAGACACTTTTCTCACCGTGATGAGAACATTTATATTTTATCTTTTTTACTTTAGATTGGGAAGGTTTGTTATTATGAAAAAAGAAAGGTTAAAATTTTATATTCCCTTTTTTATTGCAATTTTGTTTTTTAATATATATACAGGTGTTTTTTCAAGAGCTATGACTAATAAGTTGAACAATGTGATTGTTGATCCGAAAACACAAGAAATTCCATCATATAAAATATTAGATGTTCCATATGAAAATATGTATTATGATCGTTTTTTTGGTGATGGTGCTGCTTGTTTATCAATGCTAACCCAATATTATGGCGAAAAAGTTTCAAAACAATCGATAAATATTATTGTTGATCCAGACTATTCTGGTTCAGGTATTTCCGAATCAGGATTTCTTGAAGCTGCAAGATATGATAATTATACTTCTCGAAAATTTGGTTATTATGCTAATATAGAATCATTATCAGCTAAAACCC
>JAEORM010000222.1 GCA_016840905.1 Candidatus Gerdarchaeota archaeon
GTGATTTTTGGGTGATATTTATTTTAAAATTATTAACTTTGGATTAAAAAAAGGTGCTGATCAAAGAGAACTATTTATTTTGCATGGTTTTTCTGATGTTATCCAATTAGAGAAAAATGCAATTAAAGCTTCTGATAGTAAAACAGTAACAGGTATAGGCATTCGAGCATATACTAAAAATGGTTTGGGAATGGCTACTACATCTTTACTTGATATTGAATCAATTAAAGAAGCAACATTGAAAGCTGTGAAATTAAGTAAACTATCTCCTCCTGATAAATTATTCAAATCTTTACCCGGACCTTTTGATGATTATCCGAAAGTTGAAGGATTATCTGAAAAAGGAGTATCTGAATTATCATCAGACACATTAGCAGAAATGGCTATTGAAGCAATAGATAGTGCGCTAGAAAAACATGATGTCATCGTTAGCGGTAGTTTCAATAGGTCTTCAGCAATAGAAACTATCTATAATAGCTTGGGTGTAGAAATTAATCAGAAAATGAGCTCATTATCAGGTGTTATTTTTGTTAAAGCTGAGAAAAAAGGAGATATAGCAACTTCGTGGGATTACCAAAAATCCAGAATAAAATCTGAATTTAATTCTAAGAAAATTGGTAGAACAGCAGCTGAAAATGCATATTCACTATTAGGCTCAAAGAAAATAAAGAGTGATGAAATACCAATTATTTTAGATCCAAGAAGCACTTTAGATACCTTATCTTCAATTGTAAGTGATGGATTAGATGCTTATGAAGTAATCTTAGGAACAGCTTTCTTTAAGGATCGACTTGGAGAACAAATTACTTCAGAATTGATAACTTTGAAAGATAATCCATTGACAAAATCTGGTGTTGGATCAGCAGTTTTTGATGACGAGGGTGTACCACATAAAGAGCTAACATTACTAGAAAAAGGTGTAGCTAAAGCATATTTCTCTGATTCATATTGTGCTAATGTTTTAGGAATTAAAAATACTGGCCATGCTTCTAAAGGTAGTCTTAGCAGCAAACCTCATCCAGATTTAACTCAAATACAAATGGAACCTGGAGAATGGTCTTTAGATGAGATGATTTCTGAAACAAAGAAGGGACTTTACCTTAAAGATAGTTCGTTAGAACCATCAGCCGGTTCACCAAATATCTCTGTGTTAGTGGATCAAGGGTTCCTGATTAAAAACGGTGAAATAGCTCACCCACTAAAAGAAACAATGATTGGCACTACAGTTTTCGATCTTTTGAAAAATATTAATGCTGTATCAAAAGAACTACTATATGAATCAGGTTCCATATCGCCTTCTATAAGGATAGCTAAAGCTCAAATTGCTGGTGGAGAATAAAAATTTATTTTATTTTTTAATTTATAAAGAGCAAAATCATATATATGTAATAAAGTCCAATTTCAATTATAAAATATAATCTTAAATTAATAGGTTGATAATTTTGACGGAAGAAAGTGCATTTAGAATATTAGGTCCAATTATGACTGGCCCTTCAAGTTCTCATACCGCAGGAGCTGTAAGAATAGGCCGAGCTGCTCGTTTGCTTTATGGAAAGCAACCTGAAGATGTAACAGTATATTTCCATGGCTCATTTGCTGAAACATGGAAAGGGCATGGAAGTGATAAAGCTGTTCTAGGTGGTTTGTTAGGATTTAAGACATTTGATGAAAGGATTAAAAATGCTGATAAGTTTATCGAAGAAGCTGGTATGAAAGTAGAGTTTAAAAAAATAAATTTAGGGAAACAATATCATCCAAATAGCATTAAAATTGTTGTTAATGATAAAGAAAATTCAGTTGAGTTGATAGCTGAATCAGTAGGTGGAGGCGATATAGTGATCAAAGAAATTCTAGGGTACGAAACAAATCTAACAGGAAGTAATGTAGCAATTATTTTAAAGCATAAAGATTATGTTGGTACTCTTTCTAATATCACTCGCGTTATTTCAAATTTTAAAATTAATATTATTTCATTGAGAAGTAGAGATATACCAAAGAAAAAAGAAGCATTAACTATAATTGAAATAGAGCAAAATGCTCCTAAGGAACTTAGGGGAGAATTAGAAAAAATCGAGGGAATGCAGATGGTTCGTATTATCCCCAAAATAGCCGAAGGCGAGGAGATGTTCTGAAAAATGGTCGTTGATAGTGTCGTTCCTTTTCTTGAAAAAGCTAAAACTGAAAATAAATCTCTTGGTGAAATCATGCTTGAACATGAAATGGAAATCCAAGAAAAAAGCAAAGAAGAAATCATGGCTGCTATGGAAAAAATCTGGACTGTTATGGTAAATTCCATTGAGCAAGGTGTTAAAATTGACATAAAATCACCTAGTGGTATGTCTGGTGGTAATGCTAAAAAGATGCTTGAAAGATTAAAGAAGGGCAAAACTCTTACAGGATCCAGTATTGTAAAAGTTGCTGCTCGAGCCATAGGTGTTGGAGAATATAATTCCTCAATGGGTATCATTGTTGCTGCACCTACAGCAGGTTCCGCAGGCGTTGTTCCTGCAGTTGTTTATACCACAGCAGAATTAACTAAAGCATCAAAGGAACAAATCATTAAAGGCCTATTTGCTTCTTCCTTAATTGGTTTGGTTTGTGATGCTAAAGCATCTACAAGTGGTTCTGAACATGGATGTCAAGCTGAAATTGGTGTTTCCGCTGCTATGGCTGCTGCTGCAGCTACTGATATCTCAGGAGGTTCAGCTGAAGAGGCAGTAAATGCTGCTGCTTTAGTGCTAAAGAACTCCTTAGGTTTAGCTTGTGATCCTGTTGCTGGATTGGTTGAAGTTCCTTGCATAAAACGAAATGGTGTAATGGCAGCTATGGCATTGCTAGCAGTTGATATGTCTATGAGTGGTGTTGTTAGTGTTATCCCCTTTGATGATGTAGTTGCTGCTATGGATGAAATTGGTCAATTAATGCCTTGTCAAATCAAGGAGACCTCAGAAGGTGGTTTAGCAACCACTAAAACTGGTAAAGGATACAAGATTTGGTTAAGAAGCAGTGGTGAAAGGATATTAGAAGATTCTGAATGAGAACGAACATTAGTTTTTTCTCTTTATTTCTTCACAAATGAAGTATTTAATTTATCTAAAATCTCTGCAAGTTCATAATATCGTCTATTCTGTATTTTAGACATAATATCAGTATATGAATCTTGGATTTTGCTATCTCCATATTCAATCTTTTTAAGGAATTTACTTATTTCAAATAAGATATCAAGGAAATCCTTAGAAACATCACGGATCTCTCTATTGAACCCATCTACTTCTTTCTGTATAGTGCTAATATTAGCTGTTTTTCCCTCAACAAAATGTGAATTTATTTTCTTTTGTAATTCTTTCATAGCATTTTTTTCATTCATTACTTTAAGATTGAATCCCTTTATTCCTGCATGCATTAATTCCAAAGTTTTCGTATTTTCATATTTCCTATAATCAAATTCCTCTATTGCTTTTTGGGCTTGCTCTTTTATCAAGCTGTTAAGTTTTAACTTCTTCAATTCTTCCAACATTTTATTTTTATTTGCTTCCCAAAAGGTTTCTTTTTTGTCGTTTTCTATAGTATTAATCATTACAGCTATATACTTTAACAAACAATCTTCTATTCTATTGGACCAAAAGAGAATATCATCTGTGGAAATAGCATTCTTATGTTCCATTTCAATATTCTTTAACGCTATTTCAAAAATAGCATCAACATTAGCATACATGAGATCTATATTTTTGGTTTTGACTGATTGAGTAATAGAGAAACGACTGAAATTCCAGAGCAAACGATAGAATGCTTTTTCTTGATTTAATTTATCTACAAATATTTCCGGAGCAGTAATTTCAGCTAATTCGGGTTTTTCTTCGGTCAATTGAAAAATCATTTTTACAATAAAATCTTGTGGTGTCTTCCCAGCTAATTCTATACCTCTTGTATAACCTAAATTTTTGTGAAATGAGAGCCCTTCTTGATCCACTTTATTCAGGAAATCAAACTCAAAATTCTGTAGCGCTTTTTTAATTTCCATAGTGGATATATGTTGAATAAGAATTGTTATTCCGTTTAGTATTATGTTATATAGTAATTCTTGTGCTCCTGATAAGAATTCATCAAATTTTGGTTTAATAGTAGCACTTTTTTTCTTGATTATCCTTCCAGAGGATTCAATATTGGTTAATAAAGATAAGTCAAGCGGAACGGATTCAGAATTTGGTAATTCCAATCTTGCTAAATCATTTGTATAAATTTTCTTAATTATTCCAATTTCCGAACCATTTTTATCTAAAACTATGGTACCACTATCTACTTTTTCTTGACTCATGTAATTACCTCAGAAGGCATATTGGTTCCTTTTTTGTGTCTTTTTTATTGATTTGCGAATATTCTTTTCAATTCTTGAAAACCTAAAAAACCTTTCTTTAATTCCCAAATGCAAGTTAAGAATTTATTTTTTTACTATTTGGTTTTTATGCCTACTTCGAAAATAACTTCTTTTTCAAAACTTTCTTTTTGTTGCTTCATTTCATTTATTTTAGTAATTGCTGATTTTGTGCTATTTTTTAACAATCTGAGAAATTTAGCTTGATCATCATCAAGAGTGGTTGTCGATAATAATTCTGTTGACATGGATATTGATGTTATATCATTAGCAAAATCATGTCTCATCCGTTTAGCTATGCTTTGTAGCTGTGAATTTTGTTTTCTAAATAAATCAATCAAAAGTAAATATTTGATTTTCTCTGCTATAATCCCACTGATTATATTAATGAAATTAATTTCTCTACTAGAAAATTTATATTTCGAATTATTTGCTATCACAAAAAAACCAAATAAATAATCATTTGATTTGAATGCCTTAATTATTATTGTATTAATACCATTCATTTTTGAAAAAATTGTCTGTAGTTTCTTTCTTTCTTGCCAATTATCGATTATTAATAAATCATCATTTTTAAAAAATGATTTGAGGATTGAGATTCTTTCCTCATTTAATGCAACATGTGTTA
>JAEORM010000223.1 GCA_016840905.1 Candidatus Gerdarchaeota archaeon
ACACTGTACATGATCTTGAAAAACAAAGGAAAGAACTTATAGAAAACATTAACCTGAAAGCAAAGCAAGAAGGATTCGTTATTCAAAATACTCAAGTTGGTCTACTTTTAATACCAATAATTAATGGGAAGCCAATTTCGCAAGAAGAACTACTAAAATTACCCGAAGAAACAAAAAATCAGATCCAAGAAAAACGTGAACGATTGGAAACTGAACTAAGAAGTACAATGAGACAATTTTTAAATATGGAGCAAAAAATTCGAGATGAACTTAAAAAATTAAATCGAGAGGTAGCCCTATTTGCAATAGGTCATTTATTAAGCAATCTTAAAGAAAAACACAAAGATAATTCACAAGTGATTGAATATTTAGAAGGAATTCAAAATGATGTTCTAGACAATCTATCATTATTTGCGTCTAGAACTCCTCCTATGCAAAATCAAATTTCAAATCAATTACAGGCTCCTTGGATGAAGGAAGCTCCTTTCAAGAAATATGAAGTCAATTTAATAGTTGATAATTCCAATACTAAGGGTGCACCAGTAATATTCGAATCTAATCCTAATTATCAAAATCTTTTTGGTAGAACTGAGAAAGAAGCTCAATTTGGAGCTCTAATCACTGATTTTACAATGATTCATGCCGGTGCTCTACATAAAGCAAATGGTGGATATTTAATTGTACTTGTTGAGGATTTGCTTCGAAATCCTTTTGCCTATGATGGACTAAAAAGAGCATTAAAAACCGAATCAATAACAATAGAAGAACCACAAGCAAGATATGGTTTTATAAATATTAAAAGTCTCAAACCTAAACCAATTCCCTTAAATGCCAAAGTAATTCTGATCGGTGATCCAATTTTATATGGACAATTATTGGCTTTGGACAAAGATTTTAATGAGTTATTCAAAGTCAAAGCAGAATTTGACACAACTATGGAGCGTACAGAGGATAACATTAAACAATATGCAGGTTTTGTATGCACTATTTGTCAGAAAGAGAAATTAAAACATCTCGATGGATCAGGACTTGCTAAACTTATTGAATATAGTCAAAGATTAGCTCAAGATCAGCAAAAATTATCGACTAGATTTTCTGAAGTAGCAGATATTATTCGTGAAGCTGATTTTTACGCCAAAGAGGAAAATGCTAAAACTGTTACAGGAGATTATGTACGAAGAGCAATAGAGGAAAAAATCTATCGCTCTAAACTTATCCAAGAAAAAATTCAAGAAATGATCGAAAGAGGAGTAATTCTTATTGATACTGAATCCCAAGTGGTGGGTCAAATTAATGGTTTAGCTGTTATGGGTATTGGAGATTTTGCTTTCGGCAGTTCTTCAAGAGTCACAGCAAGTATAGGACTGGGTAAAGATGGAATTATTGATATAGAAAGAGAAGCAAAAATGGGGGGGCCAACTCACACTAAAGGTGTGTTAATTTTGAGCGGATATCTTAATGAAAAGTTTGCCCAAGAATCTCCTTTAAGTTTATCTGCTCGACTTGTTTTCGAACAAAATTATGGAGGAGTAGATGGAGATAGTGCTTCAAGTACAGAATTGTATGCAATATTATCTGGAGTATCAGGAGTTCCTGTTAAGCAGAATATTGCTGTTACAGGATCTGTGAATCAAAAAGGCGAAGTTCAGGCAATAGGTGGAGTTAATGAAAAGATTGAAGGGTTTTTTGAGATCTGTAAACTGAAAGGTTTGGATGGAAAACAAGGTGTTATGATACCTGAGAGTAATGTTCAAAATCTGATGCTTAAAGAAGAAGTTATAGAAGCTGCAAAAGCTGGAAAATTCCATATTTACTCAGCTAAAACCATTGAAGAAGGAATAGAAATTCTAACAGGAATAGAAGCAGGAAAGAAACAAGCTGATGGGACATATCCAAAGGGAAGTATTAATTATCTTGTAGAAAAAAAACTAAGAAAAATGGCGGAAAAACTCAAGGAATTTTCATCATCAGAAAAGAAACAGCCTACTCATAATTAATTTAACCTAATATTTATGCGTTAATATCCTTATTGATTTAGATTATTAAATCAGAAAACCCTAGTCTTTTAAGAATATTTGTGTTGATAAGATTTTTATTTTTCAGAAAAAGAAACGCTTTTTTTTATCTGGTTCAGTTCTTGAAGACTTGGGTATTTCTTGTTTTTGTATAGGTTGATCAACTATAGTTGTTATATGTAATTCTGTTTCATCTTTAGGAATAACTTTTTTCTTTTTTGACTTGTTTGGTTTTTTTTTCAATGGTTTTTTCTGATTTTTTACCGATTCAGAAGAATTTTTTAACTTAGATTCTAGGGTAGTTTTTCTTGTTTCAAGAATAGAAACCTTTTTTCTTAGTTCTTCATGATTTTTTTCAAGTTCTTCAATGACAATTTTTTCTTCAAGAATTTGTATACTCTCTTGCAGTTTTTTTTCTTTTCTTTTTAAAGATTTAGTTTCTTCTTCAAGTTCTGCTCTTTTAGTGCGCAATTCTTCAAGCTCTAAAGGATTCATGCTTTATCAAC
>JAEORM010000224.1 GCA_016840905.1 Candidatus Gerdarchaeota archaeon
TACTCTTGAAGAAAAAGACTTTATCCAAACATTCCCTTCTCTTGAAATGAAAAGACAATTAAAAAAGAATGGGGATATTAAACGATCAAAAAAATCATTAACACCACTCCAAGTTGAAAAATTAACCCCCTCCGAACTCAAATCCATAATTTCTGATATAGAAGTTGAATTAAAAACCTTAGATTATTGGATTTTGAGTGGAAAGAACAAACGATATGAAACACTTTTAAAAAATATTGATTTAATAGCCATCCGGTCTTTTGAAGTTTCTGATTTCTTAGAGCTCATCATTCTCATTCCTATCAAAATTTCATTTGGAAAAGGTAAACATCGAGTCTATGAAGAAGAAATCAAATATTCTCCTCTTAATCGTAAACGAACCCTTAATGCGGCTGAAAAACGGTTGCTCATCGATAATAATGTTGAAATATTGAAAAGAATGAGGAAATTAATTTTTGATAATATCACGGAAGAGGGGGTACTGTTCCATTATTTATCTAAATATCTTAATAAAGATCTCTCGATTGAACGTTCTCTCATAGGAAAGGAACTTTTTTTGACTTCAGGATATAAATATCATGAAATAATTACATGTCCTGTTCTAATAATAGATGGATAAGTCGAGTTTTTGTAAAATAGAATGGCAGCTTTTGCCTGGCAACGAAATAATAACATTTATTTCATCAATAAAGATAAAATAAAACAATTGATTCAATATCTTGAAAAATAACACGTGCTTATCGAAACACATACTCTCAAAAAAAACTTGCTTGATGATTATCTTAATACTTATGATCGACTTTTTTCAAGATTACGTTATTTTACTCTTCCCTTCATGGGATATGCATGGATCTTACTGTTTATTACTTTTTTCACCCCCCAAGTTCTTTCTATCTTCATTTGGGTAGGAATTGGACTTTCTATTTTATTTGGTGTTGGAGCAAGTCTAATTGCTTTATCACTCATCAATGAACAACGTGCCATTCACGATTATTATAAAACACCTTATTATGAGCGCCCTCTTGAGATAGACGAGACAGGAATCGTACTTATCAACGAAGAATTGCCAAAAGAATGGATGCATCAATTCATATATGAAGCAGATATGAATACCAAACAACTAGAGACAACACGCATTATTGAAACAGAAGGGCTTCGTGCTGAGCTAAATGATATTCAATCTTTTTCTCCTCCTAAGATGGAAGATGATGATGAAATGGAACGAAAATCGAACAGACCAGAAAATGAAAAGAATAAAATATATTTTCGTCCGTCAATGGCTAAGAAATATCAAAAATTCATGGAGGATTGAAAAAAATGGTAAAAAATATCAAGAGTACGATGATTAAATTAATTTTTTTTGGAGGATTGATTATTGCTTTCCTCTCTTTATTTGTGGATTGGTATTATTATGAGGTAAGAGCTGATGGAGGTTTTATTGCTAAATGGTCATTTCAATTATTAAGAGGGTGGGATTACAGTTCCCCTGAGGTATTTGAATCCAATGAAATATTTAAACCAGTAAATTCAATGGAAGTTCTTACAATGAGTATATTATTGATGGTAATGATCATTATTTGTGGCTATGGCTCTCTTTTGAAAAATGTCGAATTAACCAATTCAATTCAAAAAAGTAAGCTCTATATTTATCTAAATGTTTTTTTAGTGATGCTACTTGGGTATTTCATCGTCATCTTACCTTGCACGTTTTTATTTTCTCAAAAATTGTATTTTCCATTTATGAACCATAAAGATCTCCAAGAAGGGACTACTTCCTTTTATTGTATCGGACCTGCTTATCTCATGCAAGGAGCAGCATTCGTAATGATAATACCCCAAGTCATCATATCCGTTATCACCATAAACAAATTTCGATCCGAACAGGAAACTCCCGAACGATTTGTTGAAGAAAAGTTAAAAGAATCGAAAGAGGAAATTGCGATTGATAAAATCATCGCAGAATTAAATGTTGAGCTGCATCAAAAGACAAATAATGATGTGAATGTAATATATGAACAATTTCAACAACAGCGTTGGAGGAAACAGTATCGATGATTCTTTCTGATTATGAAGAACTCGACTTGAAATTGAAAGACCTTGTTCAATTAAGTAAAAAAAATAATGATTCTAAACGAGCGGCAGTGGTATTTTATCTACTTATTAGGAGAGAAATTAATAAAAAAGGTATCTATCTTGGATTTGCACCGCTTATTTCAAAAAAGGAAAGAAAAGCATTTGAATACATGAATGCTATCAATGCCATAATGGAAGCTAATTTCCATTTTTATCTCTTTAATAAGAATGTTGTAGCAAATGTTCAGAAATATGAGTTGTTATATCTCAGGAGTCCGGGATCATTTTCATTTGATTCATTGAAGGAATTAATTAACATCTATTATGAATTGAGACAATTAGAAGTTCCAAATATGTATCATTCACTTGATGAAATGAACTTTAATTCAATCTCTCTCGCCATGAATAAAAGCAAGCTCTTTTCATTAAGTTCAAATAAAAAAGTAGGTTCCTTTTTCAGAAGAAAAGAACCGAATCAAGTCACGCAGTATCTTTCCCTTGATGTTGAACAAAAAGAGCGAATGACAGAAGAAAAGTTAAAAATAGGTTATGATAAAAAATCATTCGAGGAACTATTGCAACTTCGGAAGCTCAAGAAGGAGATTAAGGAAGGTAATTCCCCCAAAATTTCATTCAAAGGAAAATTGAAGGAAAATCCCTATTATCAGCAAGAGATAGATCAAGTACCTGGATTTATTTTAATTGGACTTGCGGTATTATTTATAATGTTAGCCGTTCTATTATTTCTTCAAGATTATTTGCTTCCTGAAATAGCGGGATCATTCACTTTATTATCATTTGCCCTATTTGGAGGAGCAATTCTCATTATTTTATTCTATTGGAAATTATTCTATCAGGAGATATGATAATGATGATTAAAATAAAAGTAGATAGAAAATCAAGAGAAAATAAAGTTAAAGATCTTCCTAATGATATATCGGAAGAACAGCTCCAAGCATATAAACAATATAGAAATTATAACAAGAACACTGTGGAAAATGCTTCTAATTATCTAAAGTTGTGGGAACGCTCACCTTCTTTTAAAGATGTGAACTCTGACCTTGTTACAGTTAAGTTTGGTGTAGTTGGAAGTTTTATAGGGTCCATTATCATTTTAACATACATGTTTTTTCAAGATCTAATAATTTCCCTCACAGCAGGGATTTCCTGCTTCATTTTTTTTATTGTTGCCTTTCATGATAATTTTTTTTCCTTAAAAAATTCATTACCTCTAAGATTCAGATCAGCAAGTAGGATTTATCCTTTTAAAGATCTTCAGTTTTGGATGGTAAAATCTAAGCCTGATGTCATATTATATACTAATACTAAAGATAATGCAACCGTAGGTATGAAAATTTATCAAGTCATGACGGTTGCTGAAAATGTCGATCCTAATTATCTCTCCTTCCTCAAGGGATTGTCTAATCATAATATTCCCTTTACTTATCAAGTCATCCAACAACCTTTCATTGGAGCGCCATCTCGGAAGCAAGCATTAAATTACAAGCAGGAGAAGTCTTCTGATTCCCTCAGGACGATAATTTATTTTTGCGTTTATTATGATGTAAAAGGTACGAAGCAAAAAAAAATTGGATATTTATTGGATGTCCTTGACCTTTTTAGTACTTCCCTTAATAATGGTTTCAAAGCAAA
>JAEORM010000225.1 GCA_016840905.1 Candidatus Gerdarchaeota archaeon
CAGTTTTCTTAATTCATCTCTATGATTGACATTATAATCTTGTTTTGCTATTTCCATCATAACTGAACCAAAGATGAAAATTTGTACATCGAAGCTCGCTTGTTTAGCTTTTTCAAGTGCATAATTGATTATAGTAGTTTTTCCTACGCCAGGTACTCCACCGACAATTGCTATATTACTTTGATTTGCCAATAATTTCACCAGTCTCATAAGTCAATATTTTCTAGTAATTCAACAATTCTCTTATAACCCTTTTTACTAATTAAATTCTTTTCGAGAAGATAATTGAGACCTTGCATCACTGCACCTCGAAATTCACCAGTAGCAAGATAGTTAGTTGCACGTAGAGCATCAAAGGATGATTTTAATCTTCGGTTAAATATTAACTCCTCAGCAATTTTATCAGCAGCTTGTTTGCCTCCAACAATAGCAGAATCTCGTTCAGCATTTGGATAATCAATTTTAGAACCACTACGAGGTTTACTTAAAGGTGGAATGACAAAATAACGAACATCATCTTTATCTTGGAATTTAATTAAAAATAACGAAATAATAATATCTGTAGGAATATTACCTATACCTTGGAGAGCTGATTTTGATATAGCTACTTTTCTATTATTAACAACTTCATCAATTTTTTTAATTAATTCATTTGTATCTCGATTAATACTATCTCGCATTTCTACAAGATTTGCAAGATTTCGATCCCGGTCCATACGTAATTCATCAATTTCATTTAACGCTTTTGCTTTTTTGCTTTCATATTCATCAATAGCACTTTGTTTATTTGTCATAAATTGTTGAGTTATTGAATTAAGCATTTTAGCAAGATTTCTGCGATCGTTTTCTAAATCCTTGACCTCAGTATTAATACCTTCTATTTGCTTTCTACTAGTTTCTAAAAATGATTTCATATTGTTTTGGAATTTTGGAGTTTCAATTGAAGGAACATCATTGAGGATTTTACGAGCTTGTTCTTGTATCGGGTTAATCATACCTGTTAAACCTAAAGTACTTGATTCGAATTTAGATAATTCACGAAAAGCTGCTTGATTTGCTTTTTCTAATTCAGAATCAATTGTTTTCTCCATTTTTTCCTTATATTGATCAATTCGTTGGTTGACATCTTCCTGTAATTTATGTAATTTTCCAGCGAAAGATTGTTCAATTTCGTTTATTTTAGAATTAATCTCAGCTAACCAATCTTGTGCTGTTTCACGGAGTCTGTCTTTTATTTCAATAAAAGTTGGAATTTCATTCAATAGTGTAATTAGTTCATTACTGACATCTTGCTCAAAAGTAGGCAAAATCAATGGCGTATCTATAACATCTTCACTAACATATTTTTTAACTAGATCAAAAGTTGAGCGTGTAAATGATGAATCAAATAAAGGATAAATTTGAGGAGCAATAATTAGATTTTGATTAGCTTCTCTAAGACTTTCTGTATAGGCTTTTGCAGTGGATGCATCTTGAATTGCTTTTAATCTGGCAATAATGTTTGATAAACTTAGATCTTGAACACTAGTACCACCACCATAGAGTCCTAATGAATCAACTAAAATTACTCGTTCATTAAGGGTATCTACTTGCAATCGCCAATAAAATTTAGAAACTTGTGTTAATCGTTCTTTTGAGCGCTTAAATAAACTAGGTTTTTTAATTTTATCACCAACAATGCCAACAATAAGTGCAAGTTCTGCTTCAATTGGAATATCTTTATCATCAATTATAAACGGAATAACATTCTCTCTTTGTGTGCTCATAACATACACCTTTTTAATTTTCTACCAATATTTTTCTCTAACGCAAGTTGAACTAAGCATAATTTATTATGCAAAATAATACCAATTATGTTAAAGTCAATACTTAATAATATAAAGATAAAAATAAACTTGTTTATAAACGTCTTTTTCTTTTATTGATTAATTTTTGTTGTTTTTCTTGAAAATTAAGCTCATCTCGATTATCAGGGCAATTAACTTCCCAAAGATTATTCAAGCGGTGTAATTGATATTGAATGTCTTCTCTTGGTTTTTCACCCGCTAAAGTTGTGAAATTACCATCATAAATGGAATAAAGTATTGCTAGTGCCCGTAAATTATCGAAATGAATTTGGTTTGAGTAACCTTGGTCTTGTTCTACAACACAAAGTTTCCTATAGTGTTTGCATTTTTGATCGCAAGAAATACAATTAGTGATACATGCTTTAACTTGATTACGATAAAAGTCAATCTCAAAGGTAAAATTATTTTTCTCGACTATGACAATGCCATTATCATTGAGTTGATATCCCAAACGATTAATAAGCTCTTGAACTTTTTCAAATGACTTTTTGTTGTAAAGTTTAAAGACATTTGATGGTTTAATTAATTGAGGACTAAAAGTCTGATATTCACCTGAAAGAATATCTTGCGAGATTTTCTGCCCTATTTCATTAAAAATAAGATTCAATTCATCTATTGACTTAATTTTCTTATAATTAATTAGTCTATTCTCCTCAGCATCATCTATCTGCAATCTTTTTTCGGTGAAATTTTTTGTGGAGTTAGAAACAGTTAATATGGTAACAGGTACACCTCGAGGAGCTAATTGATAAAGAAAGTTAATGTGTTCAAGATTATCAGCTCTTTTAACCAAGATGATAGTATGAGATGAACCTGAATAATAAGCCATCCTAAATTGGGAAAATCTTTCAGCGGAGGAGATAATCCAGATAGACATACATAATTTTCCAAGAGTAGTGTCTGCACGAGAAATTAGAGGGTACATACCAATAGTATTCAAACAATTAGTACTTACAGTGGATTCAGAATAATCTTTCATTTTTTCAGCTAATAATTGAGCATCTTTTGTTAAAAGTAGAATCTTACTTAGATAGACATTGTCATTTGTAGGATTGTCATGAATTCTACTATTATTTTCAGTACTCACTTTAAAAGCCTCTTGTTGCCAGCTACTATTGCCCTTTTTCTTTTTTACTGTTTTTTATATTGCTAAAAAACTCCTTTAATAAATAAAGATACATTAGCTTTCTTAAATAAGTTATGTTCAATATATAAATAGGTAAAAAACAACAAATCAATTTTTTTTATTTAAAAAAAGAACATTTAAACAAAAGACTTTTTAGGTAGTACGTAAATTTTGTTTGTAATAGAAACAATGTTTAAAGGATTGTGAAAAATTTAAGTAATAAAACTAGTAAACCTCAAAAAGGTCAAAAGAAAGCAAAACCATATGAAAAAGAAGAATCTAACGAAGAAACTGAAAATGGATCTGAAAATGGTCAATCTGAATATATTAGGGTTAGATTACCTAAACAAGGAGAAATTTTAGGTATTGTAACTCAAATTCTTGGTGCTGATCGAATAAAAGTAAGATGTATGGATAAAAAAGATCGAGTTGTAAGAATACCTGGAAAACATCGTAAGAGACTTTGGTGCAGACAAAATGATATTGTAAGTGTTATGCCTTGGTATGGTTTACAAGAAGATACTCGTGGTGACTTAATTTATAGATATAATAAAAACCAAGCTAATTGGTTGGAAGAAAAGGGATATATTGTTCTAGATTAACAAATATATTCTTCTGCTTTTATATCATTATTTTATAATTAACTACAAAAATACATCACCATTCAAGTTAAGATTTTAATATTTATTAGTTGATAGTAGATGTGAAATTCAATGCCCAAATCGAAAAAGAAGCATCAAAAACAAACTGATGAAAATGATCATCCCCAATTGCTTGATTTAGAAGATAGTTCAGCTAATTTTGAGAGAGATCTTCTAAATGCTGATCAATTACAAATTAGTCGTGTAGATGTTAAGAAAATAAGAAACAAGGATATTGATGATAAAAAAGTAACAGAATCAGTTTTAGATGTTGAAACTAGTAGAACATTATTCGGTTTAATAAAAAGTAAAATTATTGAAAACATGACTGGAATAATCTCAACAGGAAAAGAAGCAAATGTTTATCATGGGTATGGTCCTAAAGGTTCGGAATTAGCCATAAAAATTTACCGCACTTCAACTAATATTTTCAAAACTCTCCAAGTATACATACTTGGTGATCCACGATTCAATAAAATAAAACGGGATCAACGATCCTTTGTTTATGCATGGGCAAAAAAAGAATTTAAAAATCTCTCAAGAGCTTATCAAGCAAAAGTTAAAGTTCCAAAACCCATTGAATGTGTTAAAGATGTTGTTGTTATGGAATTCATCGGGAAAAAAGGTTTACCATATCCATTATTAAAAGATGTTAAAATTCGAAAACCAAAAAAGGTATATCAAGAAGTATTGAAAAATCTTGATCTTTTATATAATAAAGCTGGTTTGGTGCATGCTGATTTATCAGAATATAATATCATTTACACACCCAAAATTTATTTTATTGATATTTCACAAGCAGTGTTATTAGATCACCCATATGCGGAAATTTTTCTTTATCGAGATATAAAAAATATCACTAGATTTTTCGAAAAACAAAATGTGGCAGTAATTGATCCAGATGTTCTTTTTGAAAAATATGTTGGAGAACCTCCATCAGATAAGGTGAAGGTATTCGAAGTAATTTAAGAAATTTGACATTCAAAAACAAAAGCAATAGTAAACAATTAAAGAATAATACATTATTAACGATTTGGAGAAAATAAAAAATGACTGATAGCTACCCCAATATGGATGTAAGCAGTTTTCTTGTAACAATACCTCAAAATAGAATAGGAGCTCTCATCGGACCTGAAGGTAGAATAAAACAAAGATTAGAAGATTTAGCTGATGTTAAATTAGAAATTGATAGTCAATCAGGTGAAGTTATAATCAATTCAAAAGAAAATGTTTCAGATCCATTTCTAGTTATTAAAGCACGAGATTTCGTCCATGCAGTAGGACGAGGATTTAATCCAGAAGTAGCATTTATTCTCTTAGAAGAAGATATCTATTTGGAAATAATTAATTTAAAAACTGTCATTGGAACAAATCCAAATAAATTGGATAGATTTAGAGGAAGAATTATCGGAAGAGAAGGAAAAACAAGACAGATAATTGAAGAAACAACAGGAACAAGGATTTCTGTTTATGGAAATACAGTAGGACTCATTGGACAATACGAACGCCTTCGGGTAGCAAAAGATGCAGTATTCATGTTATTGGAAGGTGCAAAACATGGTTCTGTTTATAGCTTCTTGGAATCAAAAGCCCAAATGTTCAAACGAGACGACCAAGAGTTATGGGATAAAGCTTCTCGAGATTCAAAAATATAATTTAGAATATATGAGGAAAGAAAAATGAAGGTACGACAAGCAACTTTAGACGATTTTGAGGAAATCCATAATATAACAGCATATAGCTATGGATTTGATCCCATTGGTACAAAAGAACGAATGCAAAAAAGATGGGAATTAACCTTTGATGAAAATTTTTGTGTAGAAAATGAAAAAGGAATAATTGTTGCTAATAGCAGAATGATTACCTTTGAACAATTTGTAAGAGGGAAGAAATTAAAGATGGGTGGAATAGCTATGGTTGCCAGTGAACCTTTAGCGAGAAGACAAGGAAACATTAGAGAAAGTATGAATTTCTTATTGAACAAAATGTATAAAGAAAAATTTGCAATGTCAACCTTATACCCCTTCAAAGATACTTTTTATGCTGTTTATGGATATGTAAATGCTCCACCTGAAATCAGAATGAGATTTAATCCTAAATTCTTAAGTCGCTGGAAAACAATGCCAGAAGGATATAGAATTGAACGTTTGCCTCATGAAAGAGGTTATCCTTATCTAAAAGAATTACATAATAAACTTATACCAACAATACATGGAGGAGTAATAAGAAGTGAAAAGCGATGGAAAGAATATGATAATCCAACTCCAGCATGGTATCTAGTTATATTTAATCCTAAAGGAGAAGCAGAAGCTGTAGTAAAATATACTCAGAAAGGATTTATGATTGATTTTGAATGGGCAGAAGAAGGAAAACTAACAATATATGATTCACTTATTTTAACCCCACAAGCAAGAGCAGCACTTTATCATTTTCTATTTCTACATAGTGATCAAATCAATAAGATTCAATTTCCAATAGATGAATTAAATTCCACCCTTTATCCATGGTTACAAGGTTACTACATAACTGAGTTATCACCATCAAATATTTGGATGGGTCGAGTGGTAAATATCAAAGAAGCTTTACAGGGATTGAAAGTAAAAAGTGATGGTCAAATAAAGGTTAAAGTCATTGATGAACAGATTGCTCAAAATAATCAAACTTTTGAATTGTTAAGCAAAAATGGGAATTTATCAATTAAAGAACTAGCCGAAAATTCCTATGATGTTGAAATGCACATAAAAGGATTAAGTGCACTAGTTTATGGACTACTCACAACTGAAGATATAGAAATATTTGATTGGTTAAAAAATGCTTCAGAGGAAAATCGTGTTTTATTAAATGATTGGTTCCCTCTTGAGCAACCAAAATTAACTGAAGAATTTTAATAAATTAAACTTGGAAAGATTGCTGAAATCTTTCCTTTATTTCAATTCCTGACATGGGAATATCTTTTACTAAAGCATTTTCAGGTTTAATTATACAGTGGATTAACCTTGGGCCTTTCTCCAATTGATTGAAGGTTTTAACAATTTCTTCTGGTGTAAAAGCCTTTCTAGTATAAATAAAACCATATGCTCTAGCTACTAATTCAAGATCAATATTATTATATGCTGCAGTAATTTGATTGCCAGTGGAACCACAAGTACCATTATCCATTAATAATATTGTGAGATTTTTACTCATTGATTTTTCTTGAATGATTGTTCCCAAAATATTAGGATTTGTTAAAATGCTTGCATCTCCATCTATAATTATTACTTCTTTATTACTAGCAATTGTTACACCTAAACCTATGGCAGAAGCCATCCCAAAGCTTCCTAACATATAGAAATTTGTTGGTTGATCAAGCAGGTTATACAATTCTTTACAAGGAAAACCAATGTTAGCAATTACAATTTTACCTTCAAGAGATGATTTTAATGATTCAATTGCCTTAAATCTGGTAATAAGAGGCTCTTTAAAACTTGTTGTAGTAAGGTCTATAGAGAATTGAGCTTTTCTTTCAAGAAAAGGTGATTCCAAATCAATTTTTTGTTTAATGTTACTTACTTTAACATTACTCATCTCCCAAAATTGAGGTGAAATAAAAATACCAACTGGAATGTTTTCTTCGAAACATTGATTCAGAATTTGATCGATTTTTTTAAGATCATCTTTTTTCTTAATTTGAACAAATGGAAAATCAATTGCTCTAAAGATAGCTGGTAAATATTTGCCAACAGGAACTTGGGCTTCAATTGTTTCTTTATATATACCTCTCCAGCTAATAATAATTGGGATTGGTATTCTATAAAAAAGAGCTAGAGAAAGTAAAGCATTAAGTGAATTACCAATGCCTCCACTTTGAATCATCATAACCGCACGTTTTCCTGCAAGATAAATACCAGAAGCAATTCCAATGCCTTCTTCTTCTCGAGATAATGGAATGTGAGTAAAACGTTCTGCTGTTAAATTTAACAATCGTTTAATTTTGGCACAAGGTAATGTTAAAGCAAAATCAATATTATATTTATCAAGCAAATCTAAAACAGCTTTCTCTAAATCCATAGCTATTCCTCAGTTGTTTATTTTTACAATTCAAATTAATTAATTATTGGTAAAAAAAGAAAATGATGATATTTTTTTAGATTTCTAAAGATTCAAAGATTCATGGAATTATAACGACAAATCTAATTTTAATTATTAATCAATACTAAAACTTCAGCTGTACAGTTCAGTAAATCTAAAATTTAGCTAGTTGAACTGTATTAGTTTTACTTTAAATTTTAGCATTATTAAACGATAAATTATAAGAAACATTTTTTATGATAAAAAAAGAACATTTTTCTCATGAGCGACTATAAAGTTAAATTACCGCTTTGGTTAAGAATACTTTATTACATAACAGGTATAGCAACTATTGGTCTTGCTATTATTATTATCATTAATGAGCTCATATCAACACCATTTCTGGATAATATTTTATTATTCGGAATTACTGTGATTTTAATTAGTACCGTTCGTATAATAAATGGACTATTTGACAAGCGACATGATAAATGGTTTAGAACATTCAATTTACTGATTGGAATATTGGTTTTACCAATTGGAATAGTAGCTGTTATCCCAACAATAACATTGGATCCCTACATTATGCTTTCAATTCTTGCATTAGCAATTTTGCTTTTGGGTATTGTTAGCTTAGTAAATGGTTTTGAAGATAAAAACAAAGTAAAAACTTACAAGATACTAATTATTCTATATGGATTCATTTTAGTTCTCCTTTCTGCAGCAGTCTTAATTGTAGATACAATACTAATTGAAAGATCATTGATAATAATTATAGATGTAGCAATATTCTTACTAGGATTTAGGCGATTAATGGAAGGAATTCTTAATCATCGAATATTCAAACAACCACAAGTACAATCTTGAAATAGAAAGGATTCTTTTCCTTTCTCTTTTTTTAAAAATAGAGAATCAATTTTTTTATTGTCTAATTTAATTTTCAGAATTTAATTTATTAAAAGAGAAAAAAAGGGAAAAAAAGGAAATGATCTATATTTTTCCTTCTCTTACTAATTTTTCAATTTCCTTAAATTTCTGTGGTAAATATTCATCTGCAACAAAAGTAAGACTCTTAGAAGTTAGCGATTGTTGTTCAGATTTTTTCTTTAAGTTTAGGAATTTCTGCAATTCTTCTTGCAAGTAATTGTTCTGATAACGAGGATCTTTTAATAGTTGGAGTGTTCGAGTAATATCCATTTTAGTAAAATTATCAGTTGGTAAATGATAATGAACGATATCCGAAGCAGTCAACCCCATCCAAATTGCATCTGGTGTTGTAAGACCTGTAAGGTGTGCAGCTGAAGCGCTACCTGAAGCGATAACATTGTAAATGTGTACTCCCCATGGATCACCATCAACAAAAACATATACTGGTAATTTCATTTCTTCATTTAATCTTCGTATTAATCTTCTTGTTCCTCTTGGTGCTTGACCTGCAAGATGAATTAGTATAGCATTAAATTGCTCATCAGCGTTTTCCTCAATTAATCTTTGGAACATACCACCTGATTCTATACAGATTACTTTATTAGCAGATGTTTTAATGAAATCACTTCTTACTAGTGTAGGTCCAATTGTTTGCCCATCTGGATTGAATGTAAGATTAATATCTCTCCTATTACCTGTCTTTTTATCTCTAAAAGCAATATCCAAATCACCAAATATTGTACTTCTTGCATCTGGAAAGATATTGAAATCTTCTCGAGCCATTCCTATAATTGCTTCTACATCTGTAATAATATTATCAGATTCTGATTGGTCATGAAACATTTTTGCTAAAGCTGACTCAGAGGAATAATAAAGGTCTCTTAATGTGCTTGTTCTTCCAGCTTCAAGCAAATCTCGAGCAGCAAAGGAAGCTACAAAAATCGTTTGTAGAAATGGTTTTAGATGTCGAACATTGCCAGCTGATCGTCTGATCTTCTTTTTACCAACAGTATACTGTCTCATCTTTAGATCATAATAAATGTTAGAGCTTGATCTAAGAGGCATTTCAAAGGCAGGATATTTTTCTTCTTCTATTTGTGTGTAGACTTTTTCACCAAGATTGACTAATTTATTGAATGCTTGTTCTTTTAATTGATCTGCATGTGTACTACCTTTTTTTGACATTAATGTTCACCTACTATTAATCTTCCATATTTTCTTTATCCTGGTCATCATTTTTGACAGGGTTATTTTCTTCTTCATCAAACATTTCATCTTCAGTTCGACCTTTCCCAACAAAAGCAACAGAAGGAACAGTTTTCGCCCCACTTAATTTGGCAGCAAATTTAGCAATATGAGGCATATATTTCTCGAAAATAGTTGTTCGTTTCGCAGTTCTTTCTTCTCTTTCAACTCGAGAAAGGTAGATTCTGAGTTTTCTAGCGCATACTTGCATTGCTAATCGCATTTCTCGTTCAATTTCAACCCTATCAGCAATAGATTCTTTTCCAGCGGTCCTATAAGGTACCTTTGTAGAAGCAATATGAGTAATTATTGCTAATTTATTATTATCAGGTACTTTATACATTCGCCAATTAAATGACCTAATTACTTTTGCTGAGACATCAGCATATTGATCATATAATAATGGAATTCTATTGGCAAAACGATAGAGAATTGGTTCTGATGATAATTCTATATTAGTACCGCCATAAGCCATAGCTACTTCAACAACAAATGGATGCCCAGAATATGCTTGAGGTTTTCTTGTTATAGCTGTTAAGAAATCAGGTACTAGTTCTTTTTGAATTCCTGCACATAAAACCTCTTCACCAATAGGTGATAGACATTTTGTTTCTGGAGCTAAGAAACCTTCAAAATTATTCATGCCTTGAACTAAAGCAACAATATCATCATGATCAAGTTTTGCAGGGTCTTTATCACCCCTAATTTTTATTGATTTAAGAAAACTTTCAGCTGTTTTCTCTCCTATTCTTTGGAAATTACTTTGAAGGAATTTTGTTAAAGTTTTTTGTCTTGCAACTCTAATTAATCGTAACATCTTTTCAGTATCTATACCATAAGGGTGGGGTAGCACAGCTTCACCTAGTTTTGGTACCTGTTCAATTCCTTTTTCAAATCGATATAACACTCCATAAGCATCAATGAAATTTATGGTAGCATAAGGTGCCACTAATGCTGTAGACTTTACATAATCGAGAATCTTCGAATGAGCTCTCCCATAATCACCCTCTATATTCACCTCAACTGCTACGCCATGCCAATCCTTTTTGTTTGGTATTTCTTGATGATATCTTA
Source organism: Candidatus Gerdarchaeota archaeon (assembly GCA_016840905.1). Next base: position 10,911 of record JAEORM010000225.1, read on the forward strand.
TTATGGGTTCATTTCTTTGAATATCAATCATTAGATGATATTCATCAATTACTTTACTACCTTTTGTGCAGCTAAGAACTCTTGTAGGAAGATTAGTAGTTATTTGCGAATATAGTACTGTCATTGATGCGCCTAAACCAAAATGACCTCGAGATTGTCTTTCAACATATTTCCCACCAAAAAGTAATTTGGCTAAGGCTTCTGGCACTTTGTTTCCAGGGATACCAATCCCATTGTCTGAAATAAAAATCGTATAAACATCTTCAGTGCGTTTCTTTATAGAAACGAAAATATCTGGATTAATTCCACCTATTTCCGCACCATCAAATGAATTTTCTATAATCTCACGAAAGGCTGTATAGAGACTTTTCGCTGGGGTATCAAAACCAGCAAGTTCTCTATTGCGGTAAAAGAAATCCGCTGGAGATAATTGTCTAAATTCTACCTTGCTCAATATTTATCACTCTAATTAATGCGCTCTAGTTCATAAACGCGAACTTAAATTATAATTTTTTGCCATAAATCACATTATACAAAATAATCTTAGACCAATTTTTCTAAAAAAATCTTTTTTTCTTTTCACTTTTACTAAGTATTTTCTAATTTTGCTTAGAAAATATCTTTTAAAATAATAATTGTATATCTTAGTATTGATTATAATGCCTGATGAAGACCTCCATTTTGTCCAAGAAGAAGAAATCGATAAACTTGAAAAATCAAGTGGAAAAAGAATCAAGAAAAAATTATTCGAGGATGTTCCTCCAAAACGCAGAACAATTTATATTGGAATGATATTTCTTAGTGTTTCTTTAGTAGTAAATATCTTATTCAGTGTTTCTTTGAATTTCACGTCATTAATTAATAATGATCCAAAAGGTGTTTTAAATTGGTTTCCTGGTAATTTTATAATCGAATTATTACTTTTATGGTTAATTTTAGTAGTTTCTTTCTTTATATTTTTAGGATTGCTTCCATATCTAGCGAAATTATATATCTACATACATAAATTAGTTAAATATTTTAGATATGGTTATAGTATTGTTAAAACAGATGAACATTATTATTCTTTCAAAGAAGCTCTTGGAAGAATTCTTATTCCTTTCTTCTTTAGCTTTGTTCTTGGTTATTGGTTAGCAAGTTGGACATATCTTAAGAATTTGACATTTGAATCGTATCATGTATTAGTTTATTTGCTCTTCTCAATGATTGTAATGCCTATTTCAATAGTATTAGTCACACCCTTATGGTTGCTTGATGATTCTGGAATAATAACGATTAAGAAACGTAGAGAAGGTGAAAGGAAAATTCCTGATATAGAAGGATCAGCAGATTTCTTCTATAATATTTATTCTGGATCAGCTTATACTTTGGCTGTTGTAACTATCATTGATTTC
>JAEORM010000226.1 GCA_016840905.1 Candidatus Gerdarchaeota archaeon
ATACTGTAACAGAGTTTGATCAGCCAACTTGGGGTAGCATACCTCTTTTAATGAAATCAAAGTTCACGATTACAGAATCAGAATTTTGTAAGAAAGTATTTAGTGAATTTACTAAAAATGAAATTGGAATTATCCAACCTCCATTAACTCCTGAATTCAAACCAGAAGGAAAGAAAGCTAAATTTAATTCAGAGATAGATGATTTTAATTATAAATTTTTAGCTGTCTTTGAATGGGTAATGAGAAAAGATCCATATACTCTTATTAGGGCTTTCTGTGAAGAATTTACACCAGATGAGGATGTTTGTTTAATTCTAAGAGCCTATAGTCCTAGAGAAAATATTAGATTCTGGTTAGGCAAACTTGCAAAGGATCATAATGTTTTTTGGCTAAAAGACAAGGTAGAAGATATCAGTACATTATATCGTGCTTGTGATTGCCAAGTGAGCGCAACGTTAGGTGAAGGTTTCGGGCGCACGTATGTAGAAGCAATGGCATGCGGCATGCTGAATATCCTTCCAAACGCTACTGCTATTAAAGAATATGCTAACATGTCTAATGCACTAATGGTTAATTGCAAGCAAGGATGGGTAGATAATAGAATAAACGAACTTCCTCATCTTATAGGTGGATGGTTTAAAGTACAAGTTCCTGATTATGATCAATTACGTGCAGCCATGCGTACTGTATTTGAAAATGATTGTAGTGTATTTAAAAAGAATGCAACTAAAATACGAGAGCGCTTTACAGTTGATAATACTAAAAAACAAATTAAAGAGGTATTTGAATTATGAGAATAAATTATCTTAGTTATTTTGGTGGACGTAGTGGTTATAACATGATTGCAAAAGGAATGGCTGCACTCATGAATTACATGCCTGAAATTGATTTAAGAATTCAAGATTTTGGTCAACCAGCACAAGAGCTAGCTCATTTATATAATAAAGATCCAAAAGATAGAATTAACTTGTGTCATCAATTACCATCTCAATTTCCAGCTTTTCCAATGTATTATACAGTTACTGAATTTGATCAACCTCCATATCGCTCAATATCACCAATGCGTTCTTCTAAGTTATTATTAACTCAAAGTGAATTTTGCAAGAACGTATTTGAAGATACTTGTCACGTTCCTACAAAAGTCATTCATTATCCTATAGATCCTCAATTAAAACCAACTGGCCCAAAATATCGCTTTACTCAAAATATCAATAAATTCCGCTTTAAATTTTTGAGTGTATTTGAATGGTCACATCGTAAAGATCCTTATACTTTAATTACTGCGTTTGCTGAAGAATTTGAAGAACATGAAGATGCTTGTCTCATACTTAGAACTTGGAGCATGAAAGAAGATCCTAGAAAATGGGTTGGCGTTTTAGGAAAAAATAAAAATATATTTGTCATACCTCAAGAGCTTCCGCAAATGGCACCTTTATATAGAGCTTGTGATTGTTTTGTTTCATCTTCACAAGGTGAAGGGTTTGGTCAACCAATAGCAGAAGCAATGGCTTGTGGTTTGAAAGTTATCGCTCCTAAAAGTACTGGTATGTTAGATTATTGCACTCAAAGTAATTCATTATTAGTTGATGTTGAGGAAAAAGAAGTTTCACAGACAAGAGCTTTTAAAGTTGCAGGTATTGAAAAGAGTGGTTTAATATTACCATGGTTTAAATGTTGGGAAGTTAATATAGATTCACTTCGAGAAAAGATGCGTAAAGCTTACAAGAATGAAATGAAATTCATTAAAGATAATGCAGTTAAAATTCGTGATAAATATAATTACGAAAATATAATTAAAGAAATTAAAGAGGCATTTGATTTATGAGTGAAAATAAATTTCCTGATGGTAAAAAGTTTCTTGTAAATCAATATTCATTGCAACAACTCGTAGGAGAATTTAAAATTTGTGTTGATCGATTAATGGGAGAACCATTAACAAAATATACATCTCAAGAATTTGAAGATGTTAAAAAATACATAAAAGAATGGGAGGATTTAATATATTGAGATTACTTCATAAGACATTAAAAGATATGGCTGAAATGATTTTACCTAAATCTTATTTAGAAGTAGGTGTAAGAGAAGGAGATTCATTAAGAGCTGTTTTAGATATTTGTCATCCTGAAAGACTTGTTCTATGTGATACATGGGGTTCTGCTTATGGTGGAACTGGTCGTGGTAATGCAAATCACATAAGAAAATTATTGAAAGAAGTTGGATATAAAGGAAAGTTAATGATATTCAATGAAAGTTCGCATGTTGCACTTCCTAAGATAAGTTGTAAGAGATTTGATCTTATTAATATAGATGGTGATCATTCTTATAATGGTGCTCTTACAGATTTAAGAAATGCTTGGAAACTTTTAAAACCTGGAGGTATTTTAGTATTTGATGATATAATTCATCCAGATCATAAATATCTTGAAGATTGTATAAATAATTTTATAAATGAAACACCTGATGCGTTAGTATTAAAATTTAATAATACACATGATAATGGTGTTGTAGCACTCACTAAGAGTGGTTACAAAAATGAACATTAATGAAATTGGTAAAGATTGTGTCAAAATCGCGAAAGATCATGGTTGGATACCAAAAGAAGAGATAGATAGTATAGAAGAAGATAAATATTATCTAGCTACAAAAGTTGCTTTAATTCACTCAGAAGTATCTGAAATGTTAGAAGCAATGAGAGTAAATGATTGGGACAATCTTGTAGAAGAAGGAATAGACGTTATAATAAGAACGTTTGAATTTCTAAGCTGTTTAAAAGATGTTGATATAGAAAAAGAATTGTTCAAGAAAATGGAAATAAATAGAAATAGATCTTTTAGACACGGTGGCAAATTATTATGAATGAATGTATGAAAAAAGTAATAGATTATTATAAACAAGAATTTAAAGATAAATTATTAGTTGCATTAAAACCATTTGAAGATGAATTAGATTTACCAACAAATATTAGAATTCTTATAGAATTTACTATTGGTCAGGAAAATCCAAATAGAGAAAAATGGAAAAGAAAAGAAATAAATAAACGTTGTGGAGGTAAATGTCATTGAATCTTAAATGGGGTATATTTGCAGGATGCATCAATGAGGAAAAACTCATTGAAGCTAAAATAGAATGGGCACTTAGATTAGGAATGCAAGTGTCTATTGCTGAAGGTCATC
>JAEORM010000227.1 GCA_016840905.1 Candidatus Gerdarchaeota archaeon
AACATGAAATGTATTTCAAATAAATAATAATCAGAATAAAAACCATTGAAAAAATAAAGGCTAGTAGCATATGATTTCTTAGGTATTTTAATAGTAATTTTCAATAGGATATACTGAGAAAAATGAGTAATAATATTGAATATGTAATAATTAAAAACTATAGGATAAAGACAAATGATATAAAACAGTTGGTGGCACAACTTGAGGATTTAGCTTGTGAATTAGGACTAGATTTTGAGATGAAAATACCAAGCAAAGAGTACTATGTCAAACCAGATGAAATAGAACAAGAGAATGTCCTAGTAGATATAACAATTGAAAGTTGGAGCTTTAAATTTGAAAGGAAGAAAAACACAAAGGAATATTACATAAAGGAAATTGAAAGAAGTGATGATTACATGTTAGAACTAAAGTGGAGAGATATAGCATTGTTAAATACAATTATTCTAAGAACCAAGGGAGAAATCCTCTGGGTAGCAATAGATGAGGGATGGTACGGATATATGTACAAAATAGAAAAAGGGATGATAGAAGTAAAAGAATTTCCTTTTTATGAAGTGTTAAAAGAAGGAATAATTTGGAGAGAAAAATTCAAAGATGTAAAAGAAGTAAAACAGCACTATTACCAAAAAGAAGAATATGCGTGAAACAAATTAGAGATTATGAAAAAAGAAAAGAGAAAAGACTCAAAAAAGAGTCTTAATGTAGGTTACTTTCTTGCACCATTCTTGAGGACTGCATGGGCAGCAGCTAAACAAGCAACGGGAACACGTAAGGGAGAACAACTAACAGAGTTCAAGCCAATTCTATAGCAAAAGTCAATGGTCTTGGGATCACCACCTTGCTCACCACAGATACCAATCTCAATGTCTTTGTAACCCTTATGTCCACCTTCAACAGTCATTTTCATTAATTGACCGATACCAAGTTGTTCGATGGAAACGAAAGAATCTTCCTCAAGTATATCTAATTTTTTTATATAGGGAAAAGAACATAGTTATAACATTACAACTAATTCCAAATATGATTGATAATAAGTTCTCACAAAAATACAATTGATGGGTATTATACATTCAATATCAATTCTTCTTACTTTAGATATATTTTCAAAATAACCAATTAATAAGTAAACAAATAAAAAAACAATATTTTTCCAGTTGAGTTTATTATGAATTGTTTTTGTGTGTATTATTTATTATATTTAAGATTACTAACCATTGTATTACTAAAATCAAAAAAAATAAACAAAAGCGCTTTTCGTTAATTTATTTTTATATCTACAAATTCTAATTAATTATAAAAAGGAATAACTCCTTCGATTTTATGTTGTTGTGTGAGTACCTAAGAAAATTTTCTTTTTTTTCTAGTCTTCATTAATTATAACAAAATTAACTAATAATTTGCCCATCTTTTAATTTAACCAAACGCATATCTTTATCAAGTAAAGATTCATCATGGGTAACAAAAACAATAGTGATTTTTTGTGATAAATTAATTTCTTTAAGAAGTTTAACAATATCTTGTGCAAGAAGAGAGTTGAGATTACCTGTGGGTTCATCTGCAAGAAGAATTTTTGGTTGACTTACAAGAGCACGAGCAATAGCAACTCTTTGCTGTTCACCACCACTTAGTTCATAAGGATAATTGTCAACATAATCATCCAAACCAAGTGTTGATAAAATCTTTCGAGCAGAAATCCTTCTAGAGTCTTTTTTAATGCCACTAAATAGCAATGGTAATTCCACATTTTCTAATGTCGTTAATCCAGAATGAAGATTAAACATCTGAAAAACTATTCCTATAGTTTCACGTCGAAAGATGCTTAATTGATCTAATGATAAGCTGGTGAGTGATTGTTTATTAATGATAACTTCACCTGAAGAGGGGGGTAATAATCCTGCGAGAATGTTAATAAGGGTTGTTTTTCCACTCCCACTTTTTCCCATTATAACTACAAATTCTCCATCAAAAATATTGAGATTAATTTCATTTAAAGCGAGTATTTTTTCTGAACCAAACGGATATACCTTTGAGAGATTTATACATTTAATAATCAAATCATTATTATTTGGTATTAATTTTTTAATCATTATTCCTTTCTTCTCCTTCTTTTCTTTCAC
>JAEORM010000228.1 GCA_016840905.1 Candidatus Gerdarchaeota archaeon
AATTTATTTTCAATAAATTATTAAGGAAAATTTACCTACAATTTTAACTATTCAAACTCTTGAGGTTGTTAGAACGACTGAAGAAACTACAACTGAAAAAATTATTTTCACGTCTTGTACACACCGTGATGATACTGATTGTGAAAGTTGTCCCAATAAGGAACGATTAGATTGTAAATGGGAACGAAAATTACTCTTGCGTTTCATGTATATTATGCTACCAGCTTTTATTTTTGGTTTTGGAGGGATCGTTGTTGGAGCGGTTTATACTGGGGGTTGGTGGAGATTAGGTGTAACCATTGGTTACTTTGCTCTTTTTTTCATTATTGAAACACGTATTCTTTGTAGCCATTGTCCGTATTATGCAGAAGATGGAAAGATACTTCATTGTTTAGCTAATCATGGATTTTACAAATATGCAAAATATCACCCTGAACCTCTAAATTTATTTGAAAAAATATTACTTATTGTTGGATTCATCCTTTTTGGAATCTCTTTCCCATTAGCTCAAGTTTATAGTTTAGTTATTGTTACTAGAAATCTTTCAAGCTATAATTTAACAATACTAGTAACATTAGCTATTCTATTGGGATTAACAATTATTAGTGTCTTTTTTGCTTTTACCTTTCTCTTTACAGGAATATGTCCGAATTGTGTAAACTTCTCTTGCCCGTTTAATAGTGTACCTAGGAAATATATTGACGCTTATCTAGAAAGAAATCCAGAAATGAAACAAGCATGGTTTGAGAAAGGATATAAAATGTCAGATAAATGAGTTCTTACATTTTGTTTTCATGATTTTAACTCTGCCAATCTTCGGGCATTTTACAAGCAACTGGAATCTCTGGATTCTCAATTCCCATAAGATCATAATGAATTGCTTGTGCTGCTTTCCTTCCACCACCCATTGCTGAGATTACCGTAGCTGCACCTGTCACTATATCTCCAGCAGCATAAACAAATTTCTTGCTTGTTCGTCCCATTTCATCTGTTTCAATATTTCCCCACTTGTTTGTTTTGATATCAGGAGTAGTTTTTGGTATCAATGGATTAGCATTATTACCAATGGCAATAATTACCAAGTCTGTTTCAAATTCAAAATATTCCCCTTCAATTGGAACAGGTCTTCTTCTTCCCGAATCATCTGGTTCTCCAAGTTGATATTTTTGGCATTTGATTCCAACCACTTTTCCTTTTTCATCACCAAAAATTTCTACTGGATTTGATAATAATTTGAAATCAATGCCTTCATCTTCAGCATGATGAACTTCTTCTGCTCTTGCAGGCATTTGTTCTCTAGCCCTTCGATAAACGAGGGTTACTTTATCAGAACGAAGTCTTAAAGCTGTTCGGGCACAATCCATAGCCACATTCCCACCACCTACTACAGTAACCTTTCTTCCTGTAATAATAGGGGTGTTGTATTTGGGAAAAAGATAAGCTTTCATTAAATTGGATCTAGTTAGATATTCATTCGCAGAATAAACACCAATAAAATTCTCACCTGGCATATCCATAAATCGGGGTAAACCCGCTCCGACACCAATAAAGACTGCATCATAATTCTCTTTATTGAATAATTCATCAATTGTTTTACTCATGCCTATTACATGATTGTAATTAATTTCAACGCCTAACCGTTGTAAATAATTGATTTCTTTTTCCACTATTTCCTTTGGTAAACGAAATTCAGGAATACCATAAACTAGTACTCCCCCACCTTTATGAAATGCTTCAAAAATTGTTACCTCGTAACCTAGTAAAATTAGGTCTCCTGCTACTGTCAAACCAGATGGTCCAGAACCCACAACAGCTACTTTTTTACCATTCTTTTTAGGAAGTTTAGGTAGTTTTGTATGACCACCAAGACGTTCAAAATCTGCGCAAAAACGTTCTAAGTAGCCTATGGCTATTGGTTCACCTCTTCGAGCTAAAACACAAGTTGCTTCACATTGGCTTTCTTGTGGACAAACACGACCACAAACTGCTGGTAAAACATTTGTTTCTTTTATTTTACAAACAGCTTCAACAAATTTACCTTGCTCAATTAGATTGATGAATTCAGGAATTTGTATATCAACTGGGCAACCTTCTACACATTTTGGTTTCTTACATTGCAAACATCTTGTTGCTTCTTTCTGAGCTTGCTCTGGAGTAAGACCATAAGGAACCTCATCGAAGTTCTTGATACGAATCTCTGGAGGTTGTTCATCCATTTTTACTCGAGGCTGTCTAACAGGTTTTTTAGGTTGTTCAGTGGTTTCTTCCTTCTTCTTTGAAGGACTTTCTTTAGATTTTTCGTTCTTTTTAGAGCTAGGTTCCTTACTCACTTTTATCACCACAATATTCATCAACAAGAGCACGGCAAATGTGAGGTGCTGTTTGATAGGAAATCATCTCTTCTTCTAAATAGGCTGATTTTCGTTTCATTAGTTCAACCCAATCTACTTGATGGCCATCAAATTCTGGTCCATCCACACATGCAAATTTAGTTTCCCCACCAACAGATACTCTGCAGCATCCACACATACCTGTACCGTCAAGCATGATAGTATTGAGTCCTACCATTGTTGGAATCTTATAAGGAGCTGTAATGTGTGAACAATTCATCATCATATATGTACAACCGATGAATTTTGCATGATCAAATCGATAATCATCCTTGA
>JAEORM010000229.1 GCA_016840905.1 Candidatus Gerdarchaeota archaeon
AAATTACTTTGTAACACCTTCTCGAGAGACTTTTATACAAACTGCTAGAATTTCAGCTAAGATAGTCTCTTTACTCTTGAACAAAAAATATCCCAATGATTTAGCATTTATTAACGTTAATTATCCATATTCAATTAATGACGAAACACCTTTCAAAATAACCACATTAGCTAAAAAATTCCTTGTTTTTAGACCAGAATTACGAAAAGATCCTAGAGGTAATGATTATTATTTTCTTTGGGGTGAACTAATTAAAGACGGACCAAAAGGATCAGATATTGAAGCTTTTATTCAAGGTGCTATTAGTTTATCACCTGTAATAAATGATCTTAGCTATTACAATTCAACAGAATCTGAGACTTTTCTTAAAGAATTACTCACTAAATTAAAAAATAATAAATGAGGAAATAATATTCCTCAAATTAATTCTTCTTTTTAATAACACCAATCTTATGGTATACATTCCTTCCGGGATAGAAATCTATTTTCCCTGTATCTTTATTTACAGTAAATTCAACTAGCGTTTTCAAATGTCCTAACGGTATATAGAATTGATAATCTGTAGGATTATCTGACATAGGGATAAGTGGTGCTACTGGAAATTCATTTTCGGGATCTTTATAATAAAGAATCAATCCTCTCTTGATAATTTCCAGTTTGCTCATTCCTTTATAAGATTGATATTCGCCTACAAATTGGCTTAATTTATTATCCAATCTTAGCATTGGATGATCAGTTTGAGGATCCTTATCTTGCAAAAGCATTAGAATTGCTTGGGTGATAATTGCTCCTGGTACAGAGCCCATATTTCCTGCTACTGCAACACCTAATTTAGATTTGGGTAGAAATGCAAGGTGAGCACTTGACATACCAGTTGATCCACCATGCTCAATTAATGGTTCACCAAAGAAGTTTTCTGTTATACCCCAACCAAAACCATATCTGAATTTACCAAAAAACTGATCAGCAACATCTATTCGAGGTTCGATTAATTTTCTATAAGAATCTGGTTTTATTAATTGTTTATTATTGAATTTTCCTTCATTAATATTCATAATCAAATAATTACCTAACTCATTAACTGAAGATAAAATTCCTCCTGCAGCATAAATTAATTCATCAAAAGGATGAATAGTTACTTCCATAGGTTTATCTGGTTCAGAAGCATATGCAGTCATCCTATCTTCTTCTTTTTCAAAATCCTCCTTTTTAAAAGTAGATCGAGACATTTCTAATGGCAAGAATATTTTTTCGTTAATATATTCATCAAATTTCATACCGGTTATTTTTTCAATAATATGTCCTAGCATTATGAATCCCGTATTAAGATAGAAATATCTCTCACCAGGATTTGCCACAACTTCTTCAACAGCTTGATTAACATATAAATAGAAATCATTAGGTCCACTCATAGGAATATATTTTTCAAATTTACTCCATGAATGTCTGGCTATTAACACAACAGCTGCTTCCAAATCAGGTATTCCTGATGAATGTGAAAGTAAATGTTTAATTAAAATGGGATTATCTTTCTTTCCAAGTTTAAATGGAATATATTTACTTACAGGATCATCTAGACTAATTTTTCCTTCTTCAACTAATTGCATTATAGCTAAGGCAGTAAAAGATTTTGAGACAGATCCTACACCAAAAAGAGTTTCATTTGTAGCTGGTAAATTATCAACCAATAATCTTGCACCAAAACCTTTGGAATAAACAATTTTTTTATCATTTACAACAGAGATGCTTAAACCAGGTATTTTCATTTGTTGCATTAAAGTAACAATTAATCCTTCTATTTTTTCAATTTTATTCATATAATCCAAAATCAATCACCAAATATTAGTCATATTAGTACCTCTTTAATATTTTAATTATTCTTTAATCATTTTATCGCTATTTGCTACTTGAAAAAAATTCTTATAATGTAAATTCTAACTTTTTTGTTATTGAACAACAATCTATGTGAGTTAATGATTAACAAATGGGGACCAACATGAAGTTCAACAAAACATTACAAAAGAAATTA
>JAEORM010000230.1 GCA_016840905.1 Candidatus Gerdarchaeota archaeon
AAGCTTCCTTCAGAATAACCCTCTGAACTAACTTCAAAATAAATAGAATTAGTATCTGTAATATTGAAAATCTTTGTTTGTTCTAAATCAATTTCCATAGTTATACTATTAATCGTTGCATTAATGCCTACACCAGAAGTTACTGTGATAGAAATAGTTCCATTATACGTTACATCTGAATCCACATCTAAAAGTACTTTTGAGCCTGAATTTACAACAAAATTTTGTTGGGAAGTTTCTCCTATATTATTTGATATGCTGATAAAAGTTGTTAAACATAATATGAACATAATACACAATACTAGAGTTTTATTTGAGTTTACTTTATTCATTTTTCTTCCCTTTTTTCTTGATATCATCTAATGTAGTTCTTAATTCTAAATTTTCATGTTCTAGTTCGTTTTTGGACAATACTTCATCTTCATTCATATCAAATACTATGAATTCTTCACCTGTATCAGATTTCAATACTGTAAATTTATCTTCATTAATTTCGTTTTGATCGTGTTTTTTCATTTGCTTCTCAAATTGTTCTTTGTTAACAAATTCAATATCTAAATTGGATTTGATTATGATATTATACAAGTAATTAGCTAATCGTTCATTAGTTTCAAATATCAATTCAATTTCTTGAGGATGATATGTTTCATTAGTAATTCTTGTTTTGTTATGTATTTGTGAAATTAATGACATACCTTCATTGGTATTTGGTATTTTCAAATGAAAATGATATGTCTCAATTATATTTAGAATTTCGTTTTTAAGAAGGTCTATATTAATCTGATTTTTAGCACTTATTGGAATAACTTTCTTACCAAGAAGTGTTTCTACAGTTTTAAGCTTATCATCAAAATTCTGTGAAATATCCATTTTATTTAATACGGGAATTAATGGGATAGTGTCTGCTTCAATGGCACCTAAAGTATTAAGAGAAGCTAAAGCTTTTCGCTTGATATTTTCTATCGAATCATTACCATCTATTAATAAAAGAATCAAATCAGCTTGATTTATTTCTTTAAGTGTGGCATAAAAAGCATCTATTAAGGCATGAGGTAATCTTGATATAAATCCTACTGTATCTGTTACTAGAATTTTTCTTCCTAAAGCATCTGTGCTTCTGGTAACAGTATCTAAAGTTGTGAACATTCTACCGCTAACTTCTACATCTGCTGCTGTTAAACAATTCATCAAAGTACTTTTACCTGCATTTGTGTATCCTGCAATAGCAACCAAATCAAAACCAGAAAGTAATCGTCGCTTCATTCTGATATCTTTTGAGATTTTAATAAGCTCAAGTTTTTTTTCTAATCGTCTAACCAAGGCGTTCTTAGCTACAATAGATCGATGACTCTCAAAACGAGTTACCCCTGTTTTTTTAAGGGCAGCTAAACGTATTTGTGTTATTGCTTCTTGTGTTCCAGCTCTATTAATAAAAATTTCAAGGATAAGTTCAAACCTATCGATTATTGGAACATGCCACATTGAAGTTAAATTATCATAATGAACAGTATCTAACTTATTCTCTATAATTACTATATCCACATTTAATTCTTTAATGCGTTCTTTTATCTCCTTTGCTTTTCCTTTTCCAAACAAATAAGCAGGATTTATTTGGTCAATATTTTGAGTAATTCTATCCACTACTTCATAACCTGAAACAAAAGCCAATTCAGTTAATTCTGCTAGATGATCTCCTTCCCTTCTATCAGTTACTGCTTCGACAAGTATTGCTCTTTTTTTCGTTGATTGTGAAGACATAGGAAATCACCTTGATGAATTTTAACAATATATATTGGATAAAATATAATCCAAATAAAAGTTAGTCTATATCTCTGTAATCAAATAAATCAAACTAGTTTAATTTATTTATATTCTTGCTTTTTTTAATGCAAATTTAGGTAATTCTTAAAAATTTAGAATAGTTTAGGATTACTCCAAAAGGAGACTATGATTCTTGCATAATAGTGACCACCACAATAAACCAGAAGTTCTTGAACAACAATTAACAGAAATAAATCAAGCATTAGAAAAGGATACAGTAAATACTAAGCTTTTACTCGAGAAATCTTCATGTCTCCGTTATTTGAATAGATATGAGGAAGCACTACTTGTTCATGATCTACTCATATCAATGAATAAAGATAATTTAGATTATCTTTTCATGAAAGGGTTAGTTTTAATAGAGTGTTCTAAAGAGGAACAAGCAATACAATGTTTTAATGAAATACTCGAGAAAGATCCTACCCATCGAGATAGTTTGTTTAATTTAGGACTTGCTTTAAAACGCTTGGGAAGAGATAAAGAAGCAAGAGAATTTGTTAAAAAAGCAATGAAAATCTAACAATTAAAAGATTTCATGAAATTTCATGATAACAGTGTTTATATTTACTAATATTAAACTTGAAGTTGACGGTAAAGTGATTATAGATGAATGAATTTATCTCAAAAGGTTTTGAATCCCATTTGACCTCAAAAATAATTCTTGCTCAAGAAAGATTGAAACAATTGGTTGAAGAGATCAAAAGTGTTGATTTGCCATTATTTGATCTCCCTGAAATTATTAAACCTAAGAAAATAGCTGCTATTGATGGAGGGGGTTTCTCAGAAGATTTAGTTGGTGTAACAATTGTTCCTTCTAAAGCGGCAGGAGCAATCTTTGAACAGAATAAAGATCCTATTTGGATTGAAAAAGAAGACCTTGAGATTTTAACCATAGAAGAGGATCCTAAAAATTTTGGTTCATTATTACGTGATCTTTTAGAGGTAGAGGTGGCATGTGAATTAATTAACTATAAACCTACTGCAATATTTCTTGATGGCTCTATTACTAATTTTGCCTACAAAGGAATTCCATTAAGCATACACCATAGTCTAAGAGAAGGAAAAGAAATTGATGAAACTATACCTGGATTTCGATTTTATCAATTATTCTTGAAATTTATACGAACAGCTTATAAACTAATCACTAGTTGTATCGAGAAGGATATATTACTAATAGGTGTTTCAAAAGACTCTCGAACAGATATTTTAGTGAAACATCTTTTTGCGAATAGAAAAAATAAACCAGCCATAAGTGATACTACTTTTGTTAAAATTAAAGCAGGAAATAGACGTTGTTTTACCAAACCAATTGAGTTTATACCAGAACTAAGAGTGGAAAGAGAAAGTCTCTGGAAAGCGGCAAAAGTATTTACTGAAGATGAACTTCGAAAATTCTATCTTAGTTACTTTATTTTAAAAGAGGGGGCATTACCCATTAGAGTCGATTCATTACTCCCACAAAAACATCGGTTAGGAGAGATACAAGAATTACTGTCAACCTATCATGATGGAAATGGATTCATAACACCCGCTTATCTGACTCATAACCATGCTCATATGACCAATGATTATGGAGAACGAATCATAAATATTCTAGCAGAAAAAGTACTTGATGAATCACCTGAAATATATCAAGCATTTTTAGCAAAAAGAAGACGTGATATTATTCAATAAGAAGACAAAAAAATCGTATCACATATCGAAATGTATTTTATACATAAAATAAACAATAATTACTATGTCAAAAATAGGCAAAGAGAAAGCAAGGGTTGTTCTTTTCTGTGGGTTATCAAACGCAGGAAAAACAACAATACTAAACATCTTTACCAAAGGAGATGTCTTTAAAACTGCCCCTACAATAGGTGTCTCTTTGAGTACTATACCTGTAGATAAAGACATGAATTTCCGTATTTTTGACTTAGCTGGACAGGAAAAATTTCGTGAGGAAATTACCCCTCTTTTACCTTTTGCAGACATTATTATTTTTGTAATAGATGCTTCTGATCTTACTCAATTACCTGAAGCTTCAAGCGAATTCAAACGAATTTTAGAAAATTCCGATAAGAAATTAACGCCAATTTGTGTTTTACGACACAAATCAGATCTCAAAAATATCATTAAAACTACTACTTTAATTAACTCTTTAGGGTTGAAGAAGGTTCTTAACAGACATTGGAATGTCCTTAGTACTAGTGCTGTGACTTTAGAGGGATTAACTGATCTTTATAATTGGATCTTAAAAGAAACCATTGGTAGAGAAGCTGATTTTAAAGTCGATGAAAAGAAAGAAGAGGAATACACTTTCCATTACCCTTGTCCTATGATGAAAGAAATGGATGATGGATCAACCTTTTGCTTAAATCGCGATGAATTTATCGAAACTGAACTCCAAAGCTTTGGTTTCGAAGATGAAGTTAGTAAAATGGTTTTAAAAGCTCTACCTGATTTGCGTAAAGAGTCACTAAAAAATACTGGTAAAGATATTTGTCCTGATTTCTGTATCTTAAAAAATGGTGAGAAAATTCTTCGTTGCCCTGTTACAAATAAAAAAATAGAAACCCGGGGTATAAAACTCTCGAAAAAACGTTATGAAGATGCTGTTTATCTTTCACATATTTACGGTCAGAAAGTTGGTTCTGAATTTTGCAGAGAATGTATCTATAAAATCCTTATTTCACCTGATACTATCTTAAGCGAAGAAGATATCAAAAGTTTACGAAAATCCTTTTTCTAACCTATAAATGAATAAATACATTTAAGATTAAATTTTCATTTGTTTGAAATAAGTATTAATTATAAGACTCGAGTGTCTAAAAATGGCTTCATCAAAAAAAGTAGATTTTATGTTAATAGATCTAGATTATAAAATTGAAGACACAGATGAGTCTCCCACTATACGTCTGTTTGGTAAAACTGAAACTGGAATAGTAATGGTTCTTGTTAAGGATTTTTTACCTTATTTTTACATTACTAGAAAGAAGGAATTAATGAATTTTCTATCAAATGATTCTTTAATAGTCTCGTGGGTTAAGAAAATTGATGAATGCAGTAAGAAAAGATATTTTGGTGGTGAGGAACTAAAACTTATTAGAGTGTATGGTTCCAACCCTAGAGAAACACCAAAGATAAGGAAAAGACTAGAAAAAGCTGGTTTTGAAGTTCATGAAGCTGATATTCCTTTTGTTAAGAGATTTCTACTAGATACTAAATTACGAGGTTTGAATGTACTTTCGGTTATCTCTGATAAAATTACCAAACAAGATAACCAATTTTTGATCGAAGCCAGTTATAATGATATTACCATCAATCCCGATGCTTCTGCTAATTCAGCTGAGCATTTTTATAAATTAAAACAATTAGCTTTTGATATAGAAGTTGACCATCAAACTGAGACAATTCAACAATTATTAGAAGGCAAGAATAAACGAATAACAGCCATATCTTATGTTTGGGGAACAAGTCAATTTTCCCATCAAAATAAAATCCATCTACTAGAAGAAGATTCCGATCTTGCAGAAAAAAAGATCATTGAGGATTTTATTGCCAATTTACAAAAGATTCAACCTGATTTAATAACCTCTTTTAATGGTGATAATTTTGATATACCTTATTTATTAGCTCGGATGGAAAAATTACAAATACCAACTAAATTATTATCTGTTTTTCAAAATGATTCAGTTTTTTATTCAGAAAGAAGCAGATGTTACCGAATCAAAGGTCGCATTATTTATGATATATCACCTCGAACCTGGGGTATTCACCCTGTCTCAGGGAAGAAAAGCTTAGGTGATATTGCTGAAATTGTTTTAGATAAAAAGAAAATCGAAATTGATAAACCTCTAGGTGTTATTTGGCGTTTAGGATATTTGGAGAAGAATCAAGAGTATAAAAAACTCTTCAAAAAATATTCCAAGACAGATAGTTTGCTAACTTATGAATTAGCTTGGAAATTAGGAGTACCTGGTTGGCTTGAAGTTATTAGATTAACTGGTTATCCACCTGGTGAAGCGCCGGGTAGTACAGAGCGTATTCAAGGGGAATTTGAACTGATGCGATTTGCATGTCAACAAGGAGTATTAATCCCCACAGCACCTTCAGATGAAGAAGTTGCTCGTAGAAGAATAGAACGAAATAGGAATCCACATACTGGTGGTACTGTTTTGGTACCAAAGGGTACAATCCATTTGGCAATTATAATTACTGATTTTAGGAGTATGTATCCTTCAGTTTGTGTTTCGCATAATATAGGTGGAGAAACTTTGAAACGAGTTAAAGAATTGGAGAGTGATAATCCATTAGATTTATTCCATTCAAAACCTCAATCATGTTTAGCTCTGATGCAAGAAACATTAATCAATCGTCGTGAAGTAACAAAACAAAAAATCAAAGATATCAATCAGAAAATTCTTTCAATTAAAGATCCAAAAATTCATGAAGAACTAATAGAAGAATTGCAGATTCTAGATAAAGAACAGTATTCTTTGAAAATTGTAGCGAATTCTATGTATGGTGCTCATAATTATATTCGCAGTAGATTTTATTCTATTACTTTAGGGAATGCAATAACAAATATTGCCAGAACATATATCCTTCGAATGGAGAAACTCTTATCAGAAATCTCTGCCAAAATCACTCCTGTTGAAATCATTTATGGTGATACTGATTCTGCTTTCATTAAAATTCTTGATAGTTCAGTTGTAACAAAAATCTATAATGAAAGTGATTCTAAAAAAATTAAAGCTTATACAAATTCATTAATGGATTTGGTTACTAGAATTATAAAGCATTTGAATTCACAATTTCCTGGAGCTATGGAATTAACTCTCGAGGATATCGCTTATAAGTTAATCTTCAAACCTAAACGAGCAAAAGCATATAGCTATTATAGTATCCTTACAGGAAAATTAAATATCACCGGCTTTGAAGCTGTTAGATCTGATTGGTCTACACTTTCTCGAGATGCTCAAAGAAAGGTATTGGAATTAATTTTAACTGAACCTGTTACTTTATCCTCTGGCAATTCACCAACTGAAGATCCTGGGCTTATTAAAGCAAAAAATTACCTTATTAAATTGTGTATTGAAATCTTGCAAATGCCTATAATAAAACTATTACCAAAGGTAGTAATACTTTCTCCTATCAAAAAAGCACCTAAAGATTACAAAGCTAAAACACCTGCAGTACAAGCTTTTCTTGATTTTATCAAAAAAGAAAATATTGAACAAGATGATGCTTGGAAAGAATATGATAAATTGCCTTGGGTGGTTACCCCCGGTAAAGGACTAATTAGTGATCGAGCTAGACATCCCAAATATGTAAAAGATATTGATCGTGAATATTATATCACAGAAATTTTAAGGGCTTCAGAAGGATTTGGAGTGCAATTATCTCTACAAGAAATTAAAAATACACTTACTATTGAACCAATTGATGAGATTTTTAAACGCATATCAAAGGATGACAAGATTGAAAAACCAGTTGATAATACAGATGATGTGAGAAATAAAGGAAAGAACAAACAAACAAAAATTAGTGCTTTCTTTGAAATAGATTAGAATTATATAGCAAAAGATTTTCTTAGAAAAGTAAAGAAAAGATAAATATTAAAAAATTAGATAACTGTTTGTTGTTTTTCTAATTTTTCTTTCCTCTTTTCTGAACTGCGAACAATAACTCTAACTAATAAATAAATTAACATAAATGGTATTGCAAACACAAAACCACAGCAAACTGTGCCTAAGAGTTGCCAACCAACTGAAGTACTTCCTGCCATTCTTTTCTTCACCATTCTAGATTTTTATTTATACTCTATTCACTGACTTATAAGATTTTTTACAGTTTTTACCTTGTTTTTTTTACTTATAAAATGTTTAGTTAGAAGCTGATAATTCCTTTAAAGATGAAATTAATAAATCAGGTTGTTCTTTTTGAACCTCTTCAAATGAATGTTTGCCAGTTAGAACAGCTATTATCTTCATTCCTGCTTTTTTTGCAGCTATGACATCATGTGGTGAATCACCTATAACTAAACAAGTTTCGTAAGATATTCCTGCTTTTTCTGCTGCTTTTAGAAATATTTCAGGATTAGGTTTTCCAATGGTTATATCTTCACCTGTAATGATCACTTGAAAATAATGATCAATTGATGCTCCTTGGAGCATTTTCATAACATTGTATTTTGGAGTTGAGGATGCTAGACAAATAATTAACTGCATTTTTTGGATATATTGAAGGAGTTCAATAACTCCTGGAAACTTTGGAATATGATCCAATAAATTTGTTAGAATTTCTTCTTTTCTTTTCGCTAGAAACTCTAATTGATTTTTATTTTCTTGTAATCTGGGTAATAATGTTAGTAAAGTATCTCGAGGTGTTCTTCCCATATTTTCGGCTATTTTTTCATAGGGTATTAATTCATTGATTTCCTCAAATAATAACTGAAATGCTTGAATATGCAAATCCAATGTATCAATTAAAGTTCCATCTAAATCAAATATTATACTTTTTATATTCCATTTAATCAATAGACTTTTTAGAGGAATCATTACAACACCCATATAACAATATAAGCAATTATTTCTAATATCTTAATTAAGGTTTATCTGAAATAAGTTAAATATTAGTAATTAAATAAAAATCATTAATTGTGTTATATTGTAAGAGTACTGGTGTA
>JAEORM010000231.1 GCA_016840905.1 Candidatus Gerdarchaeota archaeon
AAGAAAGTTTAATTTTTTTTCTTTCTTCTTATTTTTATTTCGTTATCAAATTTTTTACGTTCGTTTTGCAAGTCCTCTAAATTTCCCAATAGAACACCTTCTAAAGTGAAGACCTCTGCATTATCAAAATCGATAGCATCTTTCATTGAAATTAATGTTTTAAAGAAATCACCATCAACTGAATATCCTTCAATATAGCTATTAAATACTGGCATAATAATATGTAATCTTTCTTTTCCATTTTCTGTAGGTAACCATTTTGCTTTTATCCAAACTTTTTCTGTTATTTTAGCACCAATTTCATCTCTAAATGTAAATGCGGGGTGGCAATGTGCAGTTATGGTAATATCAGCATTAAAAGCATCTAATGCTGGAGTTGCATGCCCATGCCATAAGCCAATGGTTTTACCATCTTTTAAATCTAAAAACAAACCTGATGGTTGTATGATTTCAACACTTTCAGGAAGAACTTCTTCAATTTTCCCATCGTGATTTCCCTTAATAATGGTAAGCTTGGTTAAAGGTTTAATTTTCTTCATAAATTCAAATATACGCCCTACAAGGGGATTATTAGTACCAAATATTTCATCTTTGAAATCACCCAAGATAATAACATGATCAGGTTTATGCTGCTTCACTAATTCAATTAGTTCTTCTTCTGGTCTTTTTGATAAAGGTAAAATAATTCCTTTCTTATTTTTTCCATAAATAAATCCTATATGCAAATCAGCTACTAAGAGTGTTTTCCCATAAATGGTAGAGTCAAAGATTAATGCTGGTTTATTTGGTATAATATAGGTTGATGATTCAATTTTATTCTCATCTTCATCCATTATTCTTTGCCTCTTAAATGAGCTACTATTTTTGTTTCTCATTCTTAAAATATTGCAATGATTTTAACAAAAAGTAAATCAATTAAGAGTTCCAGACCTTCCCTTCTAAATCCTGTTAGCTTGAAAAATTCGATTAATTTGCTTCCATCCAATTCTTTATCAGCTAACACTTTTATCCAATCACCATGAGTTTCTATTAGATTCTCTAATTGCTTTTCAAAGTCTTCATTTATGAATTCTGTTATAGTGAAATTCTCCATAGAAATAAAATATTGTAAATAAGGTAAGAAATATTCTAAATCAACTTCTTCATATAGTAGTCTATCAAGAAACTCAGCCATAACTAGTATTCTTTCTTTCAGATCTATTTGACTAGGTAAAACTTGAATGATTCTTAATAAAAGCTCTAAATTATCAATAACTTCTTCTTGGAGCATCCTTCGAACATCGATTTCCAATTGAAATCTTTCTGAGGATATTTGAAAAATATTTCCTATATTGCTATTTATTTGATTGAATTTATTGGAAGCACAAACGATATATGTTTTACCTAATTCTCTATCAATAATTGTTATTTTATGTAATAAATTGAATCGATTGCTCATTAACAAAAAACGAGTTTTACTTTCTTTTTCACCTTCTTCTCCTTTTGATTCAAAATTATTTACTTTACTATCATCAGTTAATACTTGTGGTGTTGGTATATCTTCTTCTTTTCCAGGAGTATAATTTCCATTAGTGAACTCATCAATACTACTAATGACTTGCAGAAGATTGTTTAGCATTTTAAAATAAGGTTTATTTTCTCCTTCTTGATAACATCTCTGAATAATCTTATCTAAGGTATCTTCCATTTCTTTAAGTTCATATGTAGTCTTAGTAATTAGTGCTATCCCAAATTGCCTTTTCTTTCGGATGAAATTAGGATCTCGTAATGAAACCGTTTTTGCATAGGCTGTTTGTTCATTGATTTTTCGAACGGAAAAATCTAATGCCCTAATTATCCACATTAGTATATTATCCGCTTCACCCATCTGAGGTACCACTAAATTACCAGGATTTTTCTTCCGAATCACTGGGCCCTTTAAGGAATCAAATTCAACTAATACTGCTGAGATATTTTTTTCTTGACCCATTTTTTTGCCTCTTTTTTAAGATCGCTAAATTACCTTCTAAGATTTTTAATTTTGATAATTAACATAAACCTCTTGCAGTTTTTCCAATCCTCTTTTATTAATCAAACGAGCCATCCCAAGATGGACTGTTGGGTTTCCAATAAATAATGCCAAATAATCTCTTTTGGTGCAATTTATTCTTGATATCAAACTGTAATTACTTTCATCATCTTCCTCTAAAATAACAATCTTAACACCATCTTTGACCAAATCTTCTTGGAATTCTTCTGTTGCAGAGAAGATTTTTGCAACATAAGCAGCATAAATTAAGGATTCTTCATTTCCCGTGAATGATTCACCTATTAATAGCCCATGTGGATCGGTGATTAAAACAATTTTAGCTCTGACTTGTTCTCTTATCCAATCAGCTAATTCATCAAAATCAATTTTTATTGTTCCAACATGATTAGCAATTGCTTTTAAAAACGGTTCATGTATTGATTCAGGATAAAGAATTGATGTTTCGAAAATCTTGAATTGCATAATTATTCCAGGATATAATTGTGCTAGTGGTTCCAAGATTTCTTTTTGAATAATTGATGTATTACATGCTTCTTTTAAATCATGTTTATGAGCAAAAAAGAGAAACTTACTGCATTCAGGTGATAATTCAAGTAAATCCTCAATCGAATGTTGTAATTCAATTTGTGCGTCTTGAAATCGTTCTTTATCAGATGAATCCACTACAAAGATAAAAGTGCTAACTTCACTGAAATATTCTGTTTTCATGGAACCATGATATTCATTTATTCGTAAATCTTCTTGTCCAGGAGGAATAAAAAACACATAATTCTTTTTTAAGAAATTTTTATTGAAAATTTCTATATCTCTACTAGGTGTTCTTCGTAAAGCTGCTTCAGTTGAAATATATCGTAAAACATCTTGTATCGAACTTTTCCCAGCATTATCTATCCCCGCGATTAATACTTTCCTTGTTTCCAATTCTAAATCTTGATTTTGCATTTGCATATATATCAACCAGCTATTTCTTCTAACAACCGAAGACAATTTTTCAATAATAATTGTAGATTTAAGGATTAAAAAACCACGATTTTATTTTTTCAAATGAATAGAAAAATTATTGTAGTTGAAAAACTTATACTATTTTTGCTAAAACAATAAATAGTCATGTCAATAAGTTAGAGGGAATAGTATCAACCAGTTTAAAATCATTAACAAATTTATCAAAATTATACACTTCTTTACCTCATTTCCAACAGACTTAGTGCTTTTCATCCTATTTGCTCAAAAATCATCTGAAAAAGTAGGTGCTATAAATAGCATCTAGATAATAGCTACTACTAAAAGATACCATAAAAACCGTTTCTAGTAGTAAGATTTAAAAGAAGATAACACACGAAGAAGACGTGTTGCTCTTCCAGCTGGAGAAAAATATTAAAAACAATTAGCTTTTTGACATGAAAAATTGTCCTAGAAGTCTGTGTCAGTGAGGCTATAACTGAATGTCTGAAACTTATAAACTAACAATAGAGGATAGATGGATTCTTATAGAGTCAATGGTTAAGGAACTAGGGCTTGTGCGACAACATCTTGATAGTTATAACGAGTTTATACAAAATGGTATGCAAGAAGTTGTAAAAGAAATTGGTAGCATAAAGCCTGAAATCCCGAATTATTATGTTAAAATTAACAAGATTGACATGGATCCACCTAACATTCGTGAAGCGGATGGATCTTTAAATAACATTTATCCTAGTGAGGCTAGAATTAGGAATCTAACATACACTGCTCCATTATATCTTGAAATGACCCCTATTAGAGTAGATGAAGCAGGAAATGAAATTCCTCGAGAAACATCCCGTGTTTTTATCGGGAGAATGCCAATCATGCTCAAATCAAAGGTTTGTCCTCTTAGTCGAATGACTGACGAAGAATTGATTAAAGCAGGTGAAGATCCTAACGATCCTGGTGGGTATTTTATTATCAACGGTAGTGAACGTGTTTTAGTTACACAAGAAGATTTAGCTCCCAATCGTATTTTAATTGAGAAAAAGAGTGGCAGCGTTACTAGTATGGCAAAAGTATTTAGTACTGCTCAAGGTGTTAGGGCACCAGTCACTATGGAACGATCTCGAGATGGGAGTTTGAATGTTAGCTTCCCCTCTGTTCCTAGAAAAATACCTTTTGCTGTATTAATGAAAGCTTTAGGTTTGGAATCAGATAAGGCTATTGTTGATGCGGTCACAGATGATCCTGATGTTCGAAAGGAATTAATTCCATCTCTTGATGAAGCTTCAGAAATAACTGATGAAGAAAAAGCTCTTGATTTTATCGGTAAACGAGTTGCTGTAGGTCAAACAATGGATTATCGTATCAAACGAGCACGAGACATTTTGAACAGATATCTATTAAGACATCTTGGTACAGACGAAGAACATCGTATTGGGAAAGCATATTTCCTAGGGCAAATGGCTCAACGTGTTCTTGAATTAGAGCTCAATAAACGTCAAGAAGATGATAAAGATCATTATTCAAATAAACGACTTAAATTATCAGGAGAGTCCTTAATCTCTCTCTTTAGAGTTGCTTTTATGAGTCTCTGTCGAGATATTAAATATCAACTTGAACGAACTGCTGTAAGAGGTAGAACTCCAAACATAAGAACAGCAGTACGTGCTGATGTTATCACAGAACGATTACGACATGCTTTAGCAACTGGAAATTGGGTGGGTGGAAAAGCAGGTGTAAGTCAATTGCTTGATAGAACTAATTATATTTCTACATTAAGTCATTTGCGTAGAGTTGTTAGTCCTTTAAGTCGAAACCAACCTCATTTTGAAGCACGTGACCTTCACCCAACACATTTCGGAAAAATATGCCCAAGTGAAACCCCTGAAGGACCAAATTGTGGTCTAGTTAAGAATTTAGCAATGGATGCATATATCAGTGTTGGTGTTGATGAGAAAATTGTTGAAGATTATCTTAACACCTTAGGATTAAATGAATTAAAGAATATGAAATCTACTGATGCTTGTAAGGTATTCCTTAATGGTCGATTATTAGGTTCTCATCCTGACCCAAGTGGCTTTGTTAATGATATTAGAAAAGCTCGACGAAAGGATATACTAAGTTCCGAAGTAAATGTAAACTTCTATGAAGATATCCAAGAAATTCAAATAAATTGTGATCATGGTCGTGTTAGGAGACCAGTTTTAATTGTTGAGAAATCAAAACAAAAATATGATCAAAAACATGCTGAAAAAATCCGAACAGGTGCTTGGGTTTGGTCTGATCTCATTCGTAGAGGAATTGTTGAATATCTTGATGCTGAAGAAGAAGAAAGTTCTTATATTGCAATGGAACCTGAAAATCTTGATAATGATCCCAATTATTCTCATCTTGAAATCGCTCCCAGTTCAATTCTAGGTATTTGTGCTTCTTTAATTCCTTTTGCAGAACACAACCAATCACCAAGAAATACCTATGAATCTGCAATGGCAAAACAAGCATTAGGTATGTATGCTGCTAACCATCGATTGCGAGTAGATACAAGATCACACATCCTATTTTATCCTCAAAAACCATTAGTCAAAACTCATGGTATGGATATTATTAATTTTGATAAACGTCCTGCAGGTCAGAATATGGTTATAGCTCTTCTAAGTTATGAGGGTTATAATATGGAAGATGCTATTATCTTTAACAAACACTCAATTCAACGTGGTTTAGCTCGCTCAGCCTTCTTTAGACGTTATGAAGCTGAGGAACGACGATATCCCGCAGGTCAAGAAGATAAATTTGAACGAATAAATAAGGATGTTCGTGGTTTTAGACCACCAGAAGCTTATGTTCATTTAAGTAGTGATGGTATTGTCGAACCTGAAAGTAAAATCAATGGTGATGAAGTAATCATTGGTCGAACCTCACCTCCAAGATTTCTTGAAGAATATAGTGAATTCGAAGTTAGAGCACCAATAAGACATGAAACTAGCATAAGCATGCGACATAGTGAAGAAGGATTTGTTGATACAATCATCTTAACAGAAACAAGTGATGGTAATAGACTCGTTAAAGTAAAGATGCGAGATATGCGTATCCCTGAACTTGGAGATAAATTTGCTTCAAGACATGGCCAAAAAGGAGTCATTGGTTTAATTGCTCCTCCAGAAGACTTGCCATTTACATCCGAAGGTATCACTCCTGATATTATTGTTAACTGTCACGCTATTCCTTCACGTATGACTATTGGTCAAATCTTAGAAACCATGGCTTCTATCCTAGGTTCTAAGAAAGGAACAGTGATTGATGCAACACCTTTTGAAGGAATATCTTCAGATGCATTAGTCAAGGGTTTGAAACAATTAGGCTTAAATTACTATGGCAAGCAAGCAATGTATAATGGTATTACGGGACGAAAATATGATGTAGATATATTCATGGGAATTGCTTATTATCAAAAGTTACATCATCTTGTAAAAGATAAGACCCATGCTAGATCAAGAGGACCCGTTCAAATTCTTACACGCCAACCAACAGAAGGTCGTGCAAGAGAAGGTGGCTTACGTTTCGGAGAAATGGAACGTGATTGTTTAGTAGGTCATGGAGCAGCTCTCTTATTGAAAGAGCGTTTATTAGAAGAATCTGATAAAACCTCGATCAATGTTTGTGGTAATTGTGGTGTAATAGCTACTTATGATCGAAATAAAGACAAATACTTCTGTCCCGTATGCAAGGGCGAAGCTGAAGTATCTCAAGTAGTTATGAGCTATGCATTTAAGCTATTACTACAAGAGTTAATTTCACTGGGAATGGCACCAAGGTTAGTGCTAAAGGACCAAGCATAGAGATGGAGGAAGAAAAATGGCATTTAAACTACCCAAAGTTATAAGCAAAATTCAATTCGGTCTCTTATCTGCTGATGAGATAAGAAAAATGAGTGTTGTTCGAGTCATAACTGCTGATACATATGACGAAGACGGAACAGCTATTCCATCAGGTTTAATGGATGGTCGTCTTGGCACAATTGACCCCGGACAAAGATGTAAAACTTGTGGTAATCGAGTTGGTGAATGTGAAGGTCATTTTGGTCACATTGAATTAGCTCGACCCATTATCCATGTCGGTTTTAATAAGAAAATCTACAAGATACTAAGAGCAACATGTTTTGAATGTAGTCGAATCTTACTAACTGAAGAAGAGATTTACAAGTATAAACAAGAAATGATCCGTTATCAAAAGCGATGGGATCAAACTAATTTACCATTAATAAACGATTTATTGAAAAAAGCTGCTAAAAGCGATAAATGTCCTCATTGTCAATCTATTCAAACAAAGATTAGACTAGAAAAACCAACTACTTTTTATGAGGAAACTAAAGCTAGTAAAAAGGCAAAAACAGGTGAGCGCAAAAAACTTTCTCCTTCTGATGTTAGAGATCGATTAGAACGAATACCTGATGATGATTGCCCTCTCTTAGGCGTTAATCCAGCATATGCAAGACCTGAATGGATGGTATTAACAGTTCTTCCAGTTCCTCCTGTAGCAATGCGACCCAGCATAACTTTAGAGTCAAGTATCCGTTCAGAAGATGACTTAACTCATAAATTGGTCGATATTATTCGTATTAATCAAAGATTGCGAGAAAATATTGAAGCTGGTGCACCACAACTAATTGTTGAAGATCTTTGGGAACTATTACAATATCATGTTACAACTTACTTTAATAATGAAGTTTCAGGTATTCCCCCTGCAAGACATCGTTCAGGTCGTGCGTTAAGAACATTAACTCAAAGGCTAAAAGGCAAAGAAGGTCGATTTAGAAGCAATCTTTGTGGTAAACGTGTTGACTTTTCCTCCCGTACAGTTATTTCACCAGACCCCAATTTAAGTATAAATGAAGTTGGTGTTCCAGAAGAAATAGCTATGCAATTGACAATTCCTGAAAGGGTAACTGAGTGGAATATAGAAGAATTAAAAGAACTCGTTATGCGGGGACCAGTCAATCATCCAGGAGCAAATTATATTATTAGACAAGAAGGTTTGCGTATCGATTTGCGTTTTGTCAAGGAAAAACGCAATGTTGCAGATTCTCTTGAACCTGGATTTATTGTAGAACGTCACTTAAAGAATGGTGATATTGTTCTATTTAACCGTCAACCTTCTCTCCATAGAATGTCAATCATGGCTCATAAAGTAAAAGTTATGCCTTATAGAACATTTCGACTAAACCTCTGTGTATGTCCACCATACAATGCGGATTTCGATGGAGATGAAATGAACTTACATGTTCCACAAAGCGAAGAAGCACAAGCTGAAGCAAGAACTTTAATGCTTGCTCAAGAGCAAATATCTTCACCCAGATATGGTGGTCCTTTAATTGGTGCTAACTGGGACTATATTTCAGCATCATATCTTCTAACCAGACATGATACTTTCTTTACCAAGAAAGAAGCGATGCAAATGATAGTCTCTGCTGGTTCTACTAAAAGTCTTCCACCTCCAAAGATAACGGAACCTGTTGAATTATGGAGTGGGAAACAGCTCTTTAGTATGTTTATTCCTTCTGGTACTCATTATACAAACACTGCTAAGATTTGTCACAAATGTACTGAATGTTTGAAAGAAAACTGCCAATATGATGCTTATGTCACAATTAGAAATGGTATCTTAGAAACAGGTGTCATCGATAAAAAAGCAATAGGTTCTCAACAAGAAGGTAGTCTTTTAGGTAGAATTTTAGTTGATTTTGGCACTACTGTTGCAAGAGAATTTCTTGATGGAATAACTAAATTATTCATTAGAGTTCTTTCATTCAAAGGCTTTTCAATGGGCTTTTGGAATATTGATATTCCTAGAGAAGCAAAAGCACGTATTGATGAGATCTTAGATGAAGCTGAGAAAGAAACTAAGGAAACAATTGATGCTTATCGACAAGGCATTCTTGAACGATTACCAGGTCGTTCTCAAGAAGAAACATTAGAAATGAAAATTATGGAAATTCTTTCCAAATCAAGATCTACTGCAAGTGATGTTGCTGGTGAATATCTTGGTATGGAAAATGAAGCTGTAATTATGGCTAAAACTGGTGCAAGAGGTAGTATGTTAAACCTTGGTCAAATGGCTGCTTGTTTAGGGCAACAATCTGTTCGTGGTGAACGTATTCAAAGAGGATTTAAAGATAGAACCTTGCCACATTTCAAACCAGGTGCACTTGATGCTCCATCAAGAGGATTTGTTAGAAATAGTTTTAGACGAGGTCTAACACCTATTGAATTCTTTATGCATGCTTGCGGTGGTCGTGAAGGTTTAGTAGATACTGCTGTTCGTACATCCACAAGTGGGTATATGCAAAGAAGATTGATTCATGCTTTATTAGATATTAAAGCTGAATACGATGGAACTGTTAGAGGAGCAGAAAGCGAGATTATACAGTTCAAATATGGTGATGATGGTATTGATCCAGCGAAAACCGAGCATGGTAAAGCTGTAAATATAGATGCTATTATTGACCGTGTATTAAAAACAACAATAGAAGAATAAATGAGGATGGAAAAAATGGCAACAACTACCCCCACAAAGAAAAGCATAGTAACATATGATGTAATTGAAAAATCCATTAGAAAAATGAATGAAGATGGACTTCTTCCTCATTTATTGGAAGATGAACTTCTCCACAAACTTAAGGATCAGGAAATTACCAAGAAGCAATTAAATGAAATTCTAAAAGAAGTTCGAGAAACATTTGAAGATGCTTTGGTAGAACCCGGAGAAGCTGTAGGAACAGTAGCAGCACAATCAATTGGTGAACCTGGTACCCAAATGACCCTTAAGACATTCCATTTTGCAGGTGTTGCAGAATTTACTGTCACACAAGGTTTACCTCGATTAATTGAAATTGTAGATGCAAGAAGAAATCCAAGTACACCTATGACTGAAGTGTACTTAGATGAAGACCATCGAAATGATGTCGATAAAGCTAGAGAAGTAGCAAGAAGAATAGAACTTACTCGAGTTGAAAATATCGCTTCAGGTGTTAGTTTAGATCTTTCAGAAATGCAAATAATTATTGAAATTGACCTAGATCTTTTACATGACAAAGGACTAGACATTGAATCTGTTTCTGAAACCATTTCAAGAGGAAGAAAGGTGGATGTCAAAACAGAAGGCAATTTCATTTACGTTAATCCCAAATTAGAAACAATTAAGGACCTTCAAAAAGTCGCTTCAAAAATACGACAAATGCCAATAAAAGGCATTTTAAATATCAAAAGAACACAAATTAGCAAAGATGCAGAAAAAGGTGAATTCATTATTTACACAGAAGGTACCGATTTTGTAAAAACCTTACAAAAACCTGGTGTAGATTTAACGCGAATCTATACAAACCACACTTATGAAATCGCTGAAACATTAGGTATTGAAGCTGCAAGAAATTCAATTATCAAAGAATCTATGGAAGTACTAAAAGCTCAAGGTCTAGATGTAGATATTCGACACATAACTCTCGTAGCAGATTTAATGACAGCAAATGGTGATGTAAGACAGATTGGTCGACATGGTATCAGTGGTGAAAAGGCAAGTGTTTTAGCACGCGCTTCTTTTGAAATCACAGTCAAGCATTTACTTGAAGCTTGCTTACAAGGTGAATCAGATAATTTGAAGGGTATCACAGAAAACGTAATTGTTGGTCAAATGATCCCCTTAGGAACTGGTTCTGTTGATTTAATGATGAATCCAATGACAAAAAAGGATAAATCAGAAAACAAGAAGGATTAGTTTTCAATATAAGGGAATAATTTAAATTCCCTTCCCATTTGGGATTAAATAAGTAAATGTTACTTTGAGATAACAAAAAGTTGGAGTAAAGTAATATGTCAGTTGATATTAATAGAGAAATACAAATTATTGCTAGAACCGGCAAAAAAGATTATGGTTTGAATAGATCAATAAAAGCTGCAAAGCTTGGACGAGCTCAATTAATAATTCTTGCAAACAATTGTCCTGAAAACAAGAAAAATCAAATAGAATATTATGCAAAATTAGCAGATATTCCTATTCTTGAATTTGCACGAAACGGGTATGAGTTAGGTGCATTGTGTGGTCGAGGACATATCATTTCAGCAATTGCTGTATATGAACCCGGTGATAGTAAAATACTAAAATCGTTAAAGAAGAAATAATAACTATTATTTCCCACTATTCTAAATGCAGGTTGTGGAAAAACTGTCCAGTAATATAAAATTAAGCATTGATGAAATGGAAACAATGACTATCTTTAGCAATGTAACAAAAATAAGTCCCAAAGATTGCATCATTGATAAAAAATTAGAACGAATTATTTTTGTTGTAAGACGAGGTACTGTAGGAACAGCTATTGGTAGAAATGGATTAAATGTTAAAAAATTAAAATCAATGCTAGCAAAGGATATCGAAATCGTGGAAGATGACGACGATCCTGAGAAATTTATTAAAAATGCTTTAGTACCTGCAGCAGTAGAAAAAGTGGTTGTTGTTAGAAGAAGAAATAAAGCTGATTTAGCGTTCGTTACCATAAAACGCGGTCAAAGAGGCTTGGCTATTGGTAAAGACGGTAGAAATATCGAACGTGCCCGAGTATTAGCTAAAAGACATTTCGATATAGAAAACGTTATTATTAGTGACCAATAATCTTTCTTCCATTCTTTTTCTTCTCTTTGAAGAGACCGAATACTTTCGGTGAACTCTCAAGTTTTTTGTTATAAAAGTTTAAGTTGTATATCAATACAGTTGAAGAACGATTTGACTTTTAGGAAAAAACCTCGGCAAAAAACATCTCCTCGGCAAGAGAAAAATTTTAATCGTTCTTCAAACTCGTGCAATCAGCGCACTTTGCTACCATATAATGGGGGCGTCTTTTTTGCCCCTTTTTATATTTTCTTAAAGAAAATATTTCACTAACTAATGAGGATGATTCCTTGTCAAAAATTGACCGAAAGATAACTCCAAGAGGATACCAACAATTAATATTAGATCTTATCAAATTGCACACTGATAAGCAAAAAAGTGTTTTATTAGAACTTGATTGTGGTATGGGAAAACGAGTAATAACCTATGAACTATTAACATCAATTTTTCCATCGAAAAAAATTCTTCTTGTTGTTTTGTCCTCTTCATCACTTCATGAAACAAAAGATTTCTTAGAAAATGAATATGGTGGTGTTGAAGGATTTAATTGGCTTGGACCAGGTGTAAGTAATATTTATGCCCAAAAAATTCTCAAAGAATCTCGAGTAGTTCTTTGCACACCTCAAAAATTATCTAATATTTTAAACAAAACACCATCTTTGATCTACAATTCATTTGATATCATTATAATAAATGAAATCGATAAATTAGTACGTCGAATGGGTTCTTCAAGAGTTCTTGTATATCCTTGGTCAGATTTGTTGACTAAATTACAATCATCATTGATCATTGGAATGTCAGGTACTTTAAGAGATTCTCACTATGTTCTTGATGAAGAACAATTAGAACTTCGTAAAGAATTAGATACATTGGTAGAATTTATACCGAATGTTGAATTAATTTATATGGATTATTTAGCCGGAACTGATGTGACAGATTTCACTAAAGTAACAACTATAGAAACAATCGGTGTAGAGGATCAATCAATTTCTGAAATTTCTGCCATTATTGGTGCTCAATTAAGAGAAGCTTATGCTGCGATTAGAGCTGAATTAGAAGCGGAGGATCCTGAGTTTTTTGCTCAAGCACAAAAAATAGGTCCTCAAGCACTTTTACAAGCACCTGTATCAGAATCATTACGTAGTCGTGCTCAATCATTAACTCTGTTGAGGAAATATCTCTTCTCAATGGTTCCAAATCAATTGAAAAAATTCCTCTGGAAGGTTCCAGGTATAGAACCCAATATGTTACCTGTGACTCGTCCAAAAGTAATACAGGTTGTTTCCATTGCTAAAAGTTGTAATAAAACAGTTGTTTTATGTTCCTATATTGCAACTGCAAAAATGATTTGTACATATCTCACTCGAGAAAAAATTAAACCATTTTTGATAACAGGTCAAGTTTTTGATAAAAATGCTATTTTGCAAGATTTTAGAAAATATCAAGGAAAATCAGCTTTAATTATGTCACCAGTAGGTGAACGTGATATCGATTTACCCGAAGCTGATAAATTGATTATTTTTGATTCTGTTCGCACTACAAAAACGGTTTATCAACAATTGAAACGTATACGAGGGGGGAATGGTATTTTCCTTTATTACGAAAATACCTATGAAGCAAAAAAAGTTCAATCAATAATTTCCACTCTTTTAGAGCGATATCCTTGGAGTACAATAATAAAGCAATAATTAAAGAAAAATAGTAATGAAGAATAAACTATTTGTTACTTAGTTATTCTTCTTTGTTTTTAGTCTTCTCTTCATCTTTTGTATCTAATTGATTTGGGATATCGTTTATTAATTCAAGTTGTAATTGGATTAATTTATTCCAATTCTTAGCATTTTGTGTAGCTCCTACATCCACAAATCCTTTAGCTTGTTCTAGTAATTGTTCTATTATATCAAATAATTTAACAACAATTTGTTTACCGTTTTTCTCTGCAACTGCAAGTAATCGTTCTTTGTATTTTTGCAAGTCATCTTTAGTAATTTTTATTTCCATAATAAGTTGATCTTGTTCTTTTGTACTAGTAGTTGTAAAAGCAATAGGACTTATTGTTATCGTCTGCCGTAAATTCTTTGAATCAGAGAAACTTAAACGACCTGAAAGATTGATTTTTTGATTTTCTTCTAACAAGTTTTCAGATTTGACAATGCAGCGCCATGCAAAAGCTACTGCTGCTCCAGGGGGGAGTTCATTTGCTTTTAATTTGCTGAATTCCCTAACAACTGATACTTCCTTTGAGGGAACCATCTCTAGTTCAAGTTGATGAGCAGAATCTTCTCCAGTATTTCTTACTAAAACTTCAATATCAAATCCCTCATCGATTTGTACTTCACCTTTAAGTTTTAAGTCATATTCTAGGACGGGGAATTTTTGTGAAGCTGTGATAAATCCTTCTACACCAAGAATAGTTCTTTCTATATATGAAACAAATTCACTCAAACCACTATTAGTCATGGCAGGAATTAAACTGGAATAGATCATTGTTTTTACATTGTTTAGTAATCTGATATCAAATTGATTTTTAGCATATAATAATTGAACAGGTAAATCTATCAAAGCATTGGCTATTGAGTCTTGTCTTAAAGCATCAACACGGGTTCTAACTGTGTTGATAACATTATTAGCTTTATCTTCTTGTGATACAAGAATAAATAGAATAGCTGATACTGTATAGCAAACACCGGCACCTAAGGGTTGTTTCCATACGATATACTCCTCACCAGCCATAGTAAGGTCTTGTGCAGCAAGGTCTATAGCTTGAGCTGCTTCCATATCTATGCCTAAATTACTAAAAATATCAGCAGCATGAGCTAATGATTTCGCCGAGTTTTTATGGGTTCTATTATCCCTTTGATCCTTTGACCACTCGAGAAATAATCTAGCTGCTTCAATCCAAGATTCTCTCGCTTTTTCTTTATTACCTTTACTTTCAAAATAATTAGCCATTTGTTCAGCTTTTGAAACTGCATTATGATATTCTTTTTCATTTACCGCAGCTCGTATTTCTTCGCGAAGCATTTTCTCATTTTCTTCAGACAATTTTTTGCCTCCTCAAGGAAAATAGACTAGGAATGAATCTCCTTCGAATTTATAGCAAATATTCATACCAGTTAACTATTAGGGAAATCCCTTTTTAGATGTTTTTTTCAAGGAAAAAGTAAGTTATAAGTAAAAAAGTGATGTAGGAGGATTATTAATTTGGAGAAAAAATTCATTATATCCGTAAATGAGAAGCTACTTCTTTTGCTACTTCATCACGCAAACGTGCAACATCACGGATTTCTAATTCCTCAGCTTGTTTAATTGCTTCTTTGAGCTGTACTACTCCACCTACAGTCAATATAGAATCGATTGGTAATTGAATTTCAATATCTAATCCTTTGATTATAATAAGAACTTTAGCTGGGGGAAAAGTCAATTTAATGTTGCGAATTATACCAATTTTCCTGGCTGAAGAGTCAATTACCTCTTTTCCAATTAATTGTCCTGGCATACGTAATTCATATAATTCAGCTAAAATACTTTGAGATTCAGTGGTCTTATCAGTCTTTTTTGGCATTTTTTTATAATCCTCCAAGATCATTCTTGAAATATATTCAAATTATCTTCCAAATAAGAGGAATCTATTACTAATATTTAAGCACTTTTGTTATTTAGATAACATCATAAAAAGAGTAAAAAAATAATAAATAGAAGGTTAAAGATTAGGTTATTTAAAATCTTGAGCCTTCATTTTGGAGAAAATATTCTGGTTTGTTAAATCAAAGAACATTTTGAAAAATCTCGGATTAGTAGTATAAAATCCAATGTTCTTTTCTTTGTGAATTTTCGGTGCATAAAGTATTTCCTCATTATCTCGTATTGCCACCCAATAATCTGATCCTTTATAATTCATAGTGGTTACATTTCCTCTTTTAATTAATGAAGTGAGTAAGCTAACATCCTCTTCAGCAATATTGGAGATAATTTGATAATTAGCAATTTGGGGTTGTTTTTCAATATCATAAAGATAGTCTGTATAAATTGTTGGAGTAATAAGTATCAATTCTTCTTTTGCCCGAAGAAGCATATCTCTCAAAACTCGTTCAATACTATTATTACCATAGATAAGTTCAAGATCAAGTTCATCAATAGGCATAACCTTTTCAGACATATTGACAATTCCCTCAAAAGTTTTGCCAATGTTGTCAAAAAGAAAGATGGTATTAGCAATAGTATTTTCTAATGTATATCCTGCTTCGCTAATGAAATAAGTTGTTTGCTCTATTTTTGAAGAATTTTCATTAATTACATTTTTGATCAAAGTTTGAAGAATATCTTCAAGATCAATTCGTGCTAAAGATAATGTATCTCTAACTTCTATTTTAGATAATTCAGCACGTTCCTCACCCTTCACTAAACGATCTTGAATAGACATATTTGCTACTTCATCTTGTCTATGAGCTTCAGTTTTGATATTTTCAGAGAAAACATGAATATCTTGAGTGATATCTCCTTTCATTTTTTCCAATTCTTTAAACGGATCAGTTATTTTTTGGTCAATAAACCTTGCTGATTCATCACGACTTTCTTCAAGATGGTTTGTAACAACTTCTAAAACTTCTGGTATTGTAGATTCAACCAAAGAATTAACATGTCTAACAAACATAGACGTTTCTTCAGAATTCTCTTCTAAGAGATTTTCTAATGTTGTTTTAACCTCATTTTGCAAAAAGTCAAATGAACGGAAAAGTGGACCAAGTGAATTATTAATCATTTGAGCAGTTTCACTACTAATATCACCGCTTTTTTCACGTGCAAGAATAACAACATTATGAATTAGTTTGCTTATAACATTAGCTGCATTTTCTCTCGCCTGAACATCTTTTTCGTCAAGGTTCTGGCTGTAACTTGTAGATGTTGTGAAATTCTTTTTAACAATATTCTCTTTGAGTTCAACCACTGAGCTTTCAATATCAGCTTTTAATTTCTCTAAGCGTTCCGCAACTAATATTTTATGATGAATGGTTGCCTTCTCTAATTTATCTCTTAAATCTCGTGAATCGATAACAAGGGAATCAGCATATTTTGATATTGCAGAAACAAATCTATCTTTACTCTTTATTAGATCTTCTTCAAAAGCAGGTAATATTCTCTCAATACATTCAGAAGGCCAAGTCCCTAAGGTTTTCCCTAAATGCTTTAATTGTAAATAGCTATTCTCAATTACTTGTTGGACATTTTCTTCAAGACGATCGATTTTTTTATTTAATTCATTAAATTTAGTGTCTTTTTCTTTAGAACAATAATCAGATAAGCTAGGGACAATAGTTCTTATTTTGGCGTTAAACTCCCCTGCTTGGGATTGAAAATTATCCTTAATATTGATTAGTCCTAGTTTAGTTTCAGATGTTAATTGTGAATAATCTTTCAGGAAAGGCTCCATGGCAATATATCTTGGAATTTTGCTAGGAATTTGCTTAAGATATCCTATTTCCTGTAACTGTCTCACCTGTACATAAATTTCAGGTAATTCCATCTTAGTAATAAGATGAAGCTCCCCTACAGTTGCACTACCAAGACCTAAAATCGTGGAGTAAATCAAAATTTCATTTTCCCTTAAACCTCGTGCTCTTAAATAATCAGAACTTACTTCCTTCTTTGACATGTGTTAAAATCCTCAATAGGAATATAACTAATTAGTTCAAAATTATTGTGGTATAGCACAATGAATAACAATTGAGTTATCAAAGTAAAAAAAGGGGAAAAAAGGAAAAAAGAGGTCTAGAAGACCACTCTTTTCCAATTTTTAAATCTGAGGGGATTATTTCCTTTTGCCATTGGCTTTAAAGTAGATAAGAATGGCTACTCCGGTAACAGCAATAATACCAGCGCCATAATAGTAAGCTTTTGTGCCTAATCCTGTTATATCGTAGAAAACAAGTGATAGACTATCGGAATAAGAACCCCATGAATTAGTTGATGACCATTCCTCACCAATATCAGGTTCTGCATTTATAGTAATTATTTGTGTTTCCTGAAGACTGGAAGCTATTGATGCTGTTGCACTTTCGGTATCTTC